>CAVJKK010000192.1:614-3856 GCA_963649855.1 Anaerovoracaceae bacterium | reverse complement strand
CAGTACGCTTGATTTCGACAAGCTCAATCGGCGCAATGATGACAGAACCGACCGAGAGCCTTTTTCTGACTGTTAAATACAAAATTTACATCAAATAGACTTCCTGCGCAAAACGCTATAAAATCAACCTTATGTTTGATTCAGAAAAAAGCGGTAAACGCCTCATCATATTTTTTATTCTTTTAGCTTCGGCAGCAGTTTTCTTTTATTTTTCGAGCAGAAATCAGATTACGGAGCAGCGGTGCCGGGAACTCGGGCTTCCGGTCTTAAAAATCACGACGAACGGAAACAAGGTCATCAATAAAAAGGACGACTACCTCGACGCGTTTTACGAAATGGACGATTATTACGGAAAATGCAAAATCCGCGGGCACGGAAACACGACGTGGGTTACCCGCGAACTCTACAAAAAACCGTATCTTTTAAATCTTGAAGACAGCGCGCCCCTTGCCGGTCTTACGAGCGGAAAAAAATGGATTTTGATGGCAAACACGGCGGACAAGGCTGTCTTAAGGAATTTTTACGCGGAACACCTTGCAAAAAAAGTCTTTACGGCGCAGAAATGGATTCCGGAATCTAAATTCATAAATCTTTTCATAAACGGCAAATATAACGGACTTTACGGTCTGACTGAAAAAGTTGAAATGGCGAACGGCAGGCTTTTAGACGTGTGCAGTGCCGGTTCTTTCCTCGCGTGTGCAAATACGCGCATGGACAAGGATTACAACTTCGTGACGGATTCGGGCGTAAAAATGTCAATCCGTTCACCGGAAGCAAAACAGAACGTTTATTTAAAGTGGCAGAACGAGATTCAGCAGATAGAAGACATCATCTACAGCGCTTCTGACGAAAAACTCGGCTGGACCCCTGACGGACTTGGAAAATACATCGACCTTGATTCCTTTGTGGACTGGTTTTTACTCAACGATTTTGCAAAGAATCACGATTCAAGGTTTCAGGCGTCGTGCTTCATGTATTACGACAAGGGTTTGCAGAAACTTTTTATGGGACCGGCGTGGGATTTTGACCTTGCCTTCGGCAATATTCACTGGGACAACTGCGAAAAAACAGACGGCTTCTGGGTTATAACGGAAGGCTGGT
This sequence comes from Anaerovoracaceae bacterium, assembly GCA_963649855.1. Taxonomy (GTDB): domain Bacteria; phylum Spirochaetota; class Spirochaetia; order Treponematales; family Treponemataceae; genus Treponema_D. The sequence continues at coordinate 2,755 of CAVJKK010000192.1, read as the reverse complement.
ACGAAAAACTCTGGAAACTCGAAGGTTTTAAACAGGCAGTAAAGAACCGCTGGAATGAATGCAGGGAAGAACTTGTAGCGTCAAAAAAATGGCTTAATGCTCAGGTGGAAAAATACGCACAGGCGATCGAAATGAACTATAAAGCATGGCCTTCACTCGGAAAAAGACAGTGGCCTCACACTCCCGGCTGGAAACAGCGCAAGACTCACGCTCAGGAAATGCAGTATTTTACGGACTGGCTCGATGCCCGCTATGCCTGGTACGATGAAAACATAAACAAACTGTAAAAAAACGGCGCACAGACAGCGTATTTTGATGGTTGTCTTTGATTGAACAAACTTTTTTAATCGCCTAGAATAATCTGTTATGCAATTTGATAATCCGTTAATCGTTCAAAGCGACAGGACCTTACTTCTTGATGTTCATGCTCCGCGTGCTGCTGAGTGTCGTAATGCGCTCATTCCTTTTGCTGAACTGGAACGTTCTCCCGAGCATCTTCACACTTACCGCCTGACGGCTCTTTCCTTGTGGAATGCCTCCGGAGCTGGATTTACGCCAGGGCAGGCGATTGCAACACTCCGGGAATTTGCGCGCTATGACGTGCCGCAGTCGGTTGAACTGTGGATTACAGAAACTGCCGGTCGTTTTGGAAAACTCCGCTTAGTGCAGGGACCGAAAGTCGATGTTCCACTGACCGGAGATGCCCTCGAAGATAAAAAAGACACGAAAAAAGACGTAAAACACGTCGAAGAAGAATATCTATATCTCGTTACAGAAAATTCCCTCGTTTACCGCGAAATTGGTGCAAGTTCAGTCGGAAAAAAACTTTTAGTTCCGTGCAGATATGAAGAACCCAAAGACATTGCGCCGGAAAACCGCGTTCACGTTACGGAAAATGAAAAACAGTTCTGCTTTATGCTTCATCTTACCGACCGCGGAACCGTAAAACAGGATTTGCTGAAACTCGGCTGGCCTGTAAAAGACGACGTTCCCCTTGCAGAAGGCGACCCGCTTGAAGTGAATCTGCGCACGACAACGAAGGCGGGAAAACCGTTCAATCTCCGCACTTATCAGAAAGAGGCGGCACAGGCACTTGTCGGCAACAAAGGTCCAGGCACCGGCTTTGGAACAATCGTGCTTCCCTGCGGAGCGGGAAAGACCGTTGTCGGCATGACGGTAATGGACATCCTAAAGACAAACACGCTCATCATCACGACGAATATTTCTGCGGTTCATCAGTGGATTGACGAACTTTTAGACAAGACTGATTTAGACCCGGATTTAATTGCCGAATACACCGGCGAAAACAAGACAATCAAGCCGGTAACGGTTGCAACGTACCAGATTTTGACGTGGCGCCCGGAAAAAGACGGACCTTATCCTCACTTTACGCTTTTCAAGCAGCGCAACTGGGGACTCATCATTTATGACGAAGTTCACATGCTGCCGGCTCCTGTGTTCAGAGTTACGGCGGAAATTCAGGCAATTCGCCGCGTGGGACTTACGGCAACGCTCGTGCGGGAAGACGGCTGTGAAGGCAACGTGTTCAGCCTTGTAGGACCAAAAAGATACGACGTTCCGTGGAAAGATCTTGAAGCATCGGGCTGGATTGCAAGCGCAGAGTGTATAGAAATGCGCCTCGATTTGAGCACGGAAAAAGAACTTGAATACGCGGTTGCGCCTCTGCGGCAGAAACACAGGATTGCGAGCGAAAATCCCGAAAAACTTGCGGTAGTTGAAGAACTCGTAAAGCAGAACCCGGACGACAAAATTCTTGTAATCGGGCAGTATCTTGAGCAGCTGGCAGAAATTTCAAAACTAATAAATGCGCCGATTATCACGGGCAAAACTCCGAACGAAGAGCGCGATAAGATTTACGCACAGTTCCGTTCGGGGCAGATCCGCGTGCTCGTTGTGAGCAAGGTTGCCAATTTTGCAATTGACCTTCCGGATGCGAGCATGGCGATTCAGGTGAGCGGTACGTTTGGCAGCCGTCAGGAAGAAGCACAGCGTCTGGGGCGGATTCTTCGTCCGAAAGAGCGCAAGAGCCGTTTTTTCACGCTCATCACACGCAACACCGTGGAAGAAGATTTTGGTTCAAACAGACAGAAATTCCTTGCAGAGCAGGGATATGCATATAA
>CAVJKK010000192.1:0-556 GCA_963649855.1 Anaerovoracaceae bacterium | reverse complement strand
ACGCATATAAAGTCGTGAGGGTGTCAAATTCAAAAGATTTGCAGCTGTGTGACTAGAACGTAAAAAAGACGGAAATTCAGGAGGAAGATTATGATAAATGTAGATCCTAAAGTTCAGAGAATCATCGACTGGAGGGAAAGTTTCATCACTTTGCCGGACAATCATTTTTTTGAATTGATCAGAATGTATCTGGGGGAAATCCATTCTCCGTTCAATAAGCAGAAACTCGTTGAACAGCTCGGGGCGTTTCTCCGCAAGGAAGAAAACCGTCACACAATCGTCAACCTTCTTTCCGAAAGCGACATCCTGATTCTTGCCGCAGTCTATTACATTCCGAATGCAACCACAGAAAAACTTTCAGACTTTTTTGCCGGCACAATCAATTTTGCAAAACTCTATGAACGTCTTTTAAATCTGGAAGAACGGCTTTTAATCTACCGCCACGGCGACAAAAATACCCGCAAGACTTTGATTTCCCTAAATCCGATGCTGGAAGACGAAATCCTGCCGCTTTTGAGCAAGAAAATCATTCTTCCGCTGCCAGTCCTCGAAACCC
>CAVJKK010000191.1:0-3870 GCA_963649855.1 Anaerovoracaceae bacterium | reverse complement strand
GCCGTGAATCAGAACCGGCTGCGTGTAAAGGCAGTCGCCCCAATCCTCGGAAAACTCTCCGTCAAGTATTGCTTCGCATTCACCGTCAACCGTAACCTTTGCAATGGGTGCGGGTTTAACTATCGATTTGCGATACTGAACCGTTACGTTTGCACAGTCTGCCTCAAATTCGATACTGTCTCCAACCTTCCATGCGGTATACCCGCAGCGGAAAAATTCCGTGACACTCTTTTGCGGAGTCAGGTCCTTCTCAAAGCCTTCAAGCTTGGGATTTGAATTTATGTTTCTTAAACGTTTGGAATGCTCGTAGGTGTTTAAGGTAAGAGGCTTCGGAAGCACATCGCTTACCTTAACGAGCTCATCCTCGCGGCTTACTTTCTTTAACACCTCTTCAAGGTAATAAATAATCTGCTCCGACAAAATCCTGTGTCCCTCATCATTGGGATGAAGGTCGTCGGGCGTAACCTCGCGGTTTAATATATTCCCGTTCTTTACCTCCGGGAAAAGCGAGTATTTCATGGAAACTTCGGGAAGGTCATAGTATCTTCCGATTATTACGTGCTTGTCCTCCGCGCTTCCCATGTCGTCGTACCTGACATTGTGAACCAGCATAAGGGCATTCTCGGTGCTGTCCGACAAAATGTGTCTTACAAGACCCTCGTAGGTCTCCATAAAATAGTCCGTCGGTTCATCGTTTACACTGAACTCGACAACGGTAAAATCGGGCTTAAATTCAAGAAGGTCTTCGGAAACCCTTGCTGCTCCGAAATCGGACGGTGTTCCGCCGATTCCCGCATTTATAAAGGTAATCTCCGAATCCTTAAAAGTATCCTTAAACCATTTTGCAACCCTGCTTGCGTAGCAGTTTTCCTGAACCGATGCAAGCGAACCCTGGGTGATGGAGCCTCCCAAAAATCCGATTGTAATCGGCTCTCCTTTAAGTGCCTTTACAAAGGTGTTTTGAAGACGTCTTGTATCCCCTTCGTTGATGACGCCCTTCTTATAGTTGATTGTAACCATACTGCCTCCTGTTTACTTTACTGGCACCGCACAACCCTTTCCGATATTCTATCACATCGTTCTGTCTGTTTTAAGTATTTTTAATCTTTTTTAATAAACGAATATCTTCGATTGATTTTTATTTTTCTTTGTTCTATGATGCCTATGAAAAAGAAAGAAAAGGAACACTATCATGACAGAATCGGAAAGATTAAGTGAGACCAAAGTAGACTCAAAGCTCTACTTTGACGGAAACATTCTCCATGTATACAAGGACGACATCCTCCTTCCAAACAAAGAAAAAGCGACCCGCGAGTACATAAAGCACATCGGTGCCGTTTGCGTAATCCCGGTTACCAAAGACGGAAATGTAATCATGGAACGGCAGTTTCGCTATCCCGTAAATTCGGTTATCAGCGAAATTCCCGCGGGAAAGCTTGACTCTAAAGATGAAGACAGACTAAAAGCCGCAAAGCGTGAACTGCGAGAGGAAACCGGTTATACCGCCGACAAGTGGGTTGACTTGGGCGAATATCTCCCCGCCCCGGCCTATTCGGACGAGAGGATTTCCATGTACCTCGCAACCGACTTACATAAGGGTTCAAACGATCTTGACGAGGACGAATTCTTAGACGTCTGCGAAATTCCTTTGAAAACCCTTGTTGAAGATGTCCTTTCCGGAAAAATCACCGACGGAAAGACCCAGATTGCAATTTTAAAAGCAAACGCATATTTAAAATAAACGTAACTGTTTTTATGAGGCAAAAAGTTATGTCCACCTTTTGTCTCTTTTTTTGTGTTAAGATACTTTCAGATACTAAAAAACAGGTTATTTTTCGGAGGTATAAAATGTCACGCGATTCAAAGAAAGCACAAGAAAAACAGAATTTGATTAATAATCTCTACAGGGCAGTTAACAACGAAAGCGTCATTTACTCAGGCAATGTCTTAGCCCTGCTCGGTCTTCTTACGACCTCGACAAATTCACTTTCCGACGTTGCAAGCGACGTTACCTTCCGTTATTTCGTCCCCTTAAACAGAGACGGAAGCTTAGACTATAAAGCCATGCGCGAAGATGTTCAAAAAGTAAGCGAATACAAGTTCAATCGCCTAATGTTTCCCGCCTATGAAATATGGCTTAAAGAAAACAAGATTCACAGTGACAAATACCTTGCCAATAAAATAGCGGACACTCCGAAGATTTTGTCCGTATCCCGTTCCATCCAGGATGCACAGTATCATTCCCAATTTAATGATGACCAAGACAAGGCTCTTGGCGAAAACGAACTGGTAGCAAAGCTTATGGAGCAAAAATTAAAGGACCTTTGCAAGGATTTCGTTAAGCTCGAGTCCGAAGCTGCTTTCAAAGCTATGACAGCCGCGGAAAAAGAAGCATGGAAAGAAAAGCATGAATCCTATTACAGAGCCTTGCACCATGAAAGCTATCTTGCAGACATACTCTTTGATAACGGATCCGTATCCAATGAGGAAATAGGTACCTGGACCAAACGCTGCGGTAATAACTGGAAAGTCTATTGGATTGAAGACTGGATTTCCCACAAGGATGCCAGAGACGAATTCAAAAGATGGAAAAACGGTGAGCTTGAAGAAGGCGAATGGGACACCATAGAGGCATATTTTAAAGGTGTTGAGAATAAGTCCGACGAAGAATGGGATAAAATTTGGAACAAGGATAAAGAAACCTACCGTAAAAAATATTTTGACGATGTCTGGTCAAAAGATTATATCAAGAAGTTTGAAGAAACCACTCACAGTATCTGGCACGAAGAACCCGAACTTTCCGAGGGTGAAATGCAGGATGAAGTAGCCGCATGGCTTGATATGTGGGATGACGACGACAATGCAATGATCGAATTTTGGTTGGACGATTTCTACAAACCGCTCTACAGAATGGTTTCGTTCTGCGGGCTCGGCGACGCATCAACCGATGACTTTGGTGAAGCATACGAAAAAGAACAGGCACTTTTAAAAAATGCCGAAATTGAAGCAGATAAAGAAAAATTTGCAGGTCTCACTAAAGAACAGATAAAAGAACTCAAAGACAAGGAATTCACGGAAAAAAACAATGCATACGGCGATCAGGCTTACAAGCTCTTCACGGATAGCGATTTGTCGTTCTTAACCACCAAGCAGTATCTCAAGCTTAAAAAAGCGACCGCCGAGGCTGTTGCGGGCAATATTAATGTAGAAAATACCAAGAGAAACAAAAATGCAAAGAAGAAATCTAAGGTAAAAAAGTGGGTTCCGAACGACAAGGTAAATGATGCTGTCTGCCGCCTCATGCCCACATTGGACGATGTACACGGAAGCCTGGAAAAGTTGTCCCGTGCGGATGTCATCGAGCCGAAGGATTATACCGAGATTATCAGACTCACCGGAAAGCTTCAAAAGATGTGCAAGATGGGAACCTCGGATGAACATACTGAGGAACTTATCAAAGAGCTTATAAACTGCAAAGTAAAGAGTCAGGAATACATGGCCAATCATCCCAAGGGTTTCTTTCTCACCCATTGGAACTCTAACGGCAGATATAACGCCATTAATAAGCTTCAGAAGGAAATCGATAAACAGCTTCGTATCATTATCGAAGCCCAAGATCTTCGCAAGGTAAAAACTGCGGAAGTTAAGGCAAAGGAAGAAGAAGAATTCAAGAAAGCAAGTAAGGCCGCAGGCGCACAGAGAAAGAAAGAAAAGAACCTCGACCCCGAATATGACAAAAAACAGGACCGGATTCGTAAGGATTTGGCGGAAATAAAGAAGGCAAACGAAAATGCTCACGAAAGAAAGACCGTTTCCGGAACGCTCGCGCCGTCCTCGCCCTCTCCGTCCTCGCTTCGCTCGGCCACCTCT
>CAVJKK010000190.1:0-3882 GCA_963649855.1 Anaerovoracaceae bacterium | reverse complement strand
CGGTAAGTTTCTTTATAAACTCTTCCTGTCCGAACACCTTCTTTGAAAGACTTTCCTCCACATCCTTGAAGGCATCCAAAGCCTTCGAACCGGTCAGCGTCTCGTGGGGATTTTCTTCCGCCTTTTTTTCGTTATCCTTTTTATAGGTCTCAAGCTCACTTTGGAAAGAATCCAAATCCGTATTCAGAGTTTGAGAGTTTACAAGCGAATCAAAGGAAAAAGAATCCATATCTACGGACGGAGTGAGTCCTCTCCCCGTAACCTCGCGAAGGTTATCAAGCAGGGTCCCGCCTTTATTTTTCTTTCTCTCCTGCGCCTTGTTAATTTCCTCTTCCGTGTAATTGTTCCTCGGTCCCAGAATCGCATTTAAAGCGTCATCGATGCTGTCTTTCATACTTTACCTCAAATTTGCTTTTTCTTCTTTAAAATTTTACTTTATTCTAATATAATTTAGAATGGTTGTTAAGAGAAAGAAATTCATTCTTGAGAGGTGAATATGAAAGTTGTTTTAAAAAATCTTACGAAAAAATTCCCCGCACGCGGAAAGAAAAATAAAGGCGATGTCATAGCCGTAAACAATTTCGACTTTGAAATTCCGGACGGCAAGCTTATCGGCTTACTCGGTCCTTCGGGCTGCGGAAAAAGTACGACCTTGAATATGATAAGCGGACTTGAAAAGCCCACAAGCGGTCAGATCTTTTTCGGAGACGAAGACGTTACGAATCTTCCCGCCGAAAACCGCGGAGTCGGCCTTGTATTCCAGAATTACGCCCTATATCCGCATCTGACGGTTTACGAAAATATCATCTTCCCTCTCCAGAACCTTAAGGGAAGTGAAAAGCTTTCCAAGGAACAGATGAAGGAAAAGGCCATGGAAGTTGCCGCTCTTGTGCAAATTGAAGACTATCTTGACAGAAAGCCTTCGGAGCTTTCCGGCGGTCAGCAGCAACGTGTTGCAATTGCAAGAGCGCTCGTTAAAAATCCCAAGGTCTTGCTGCTTGACGAACCTCTTTCAAACCTCGATGCCAGACTTCGTTTAAAAACCCGCGAGGAAATCAAGCGTATACAAAGAAAAACCGGCGTTACCACCATTTTCGTAACCCACGATCAGGAAGAAGCAATGAGTATCTCCGACTTCATCGTGGTCATGAAGGACGGCTGCCTCATGCAGCTTGACAAGCCTCAGACCGTCTATGACGACCCTACGAATTTCTTTGTCGCAAAGTTCTTAGGCACCCCTCCCATCAACACCTTTAAGGGCGAGGTCAAAGGTGAGAAGCTCTATATCGGTGATATTAACGTCTTGGATGTTCCGGGTGTTCCCGACAAAAAAGTTTACGTCGGTATCCGCCCCGAAGGCTTTGTAATCGACGAAAACGGCCCTCTTGAGTGTAACCTTTCGGCTGTTGAAGTCATGGGCAGAGATACAAGTGTTGTTTCCACACATCCTGCGATGACAGGAGTCTCAATCCGCTCGATAATCGCTTCCGAAGACAGACCTGACTCGGAAAAAGAAACCATTCGTTTTACCTTAAAGCCTTCAAAGGTTCATCTTTTCGATGAAGTAACCGAAGAAAGAATACGTTTTTAAAAGAGGACGTTATGAATAAATTAAGATCTTTAAAGGGCTGGCTCTACCTTGCCCCCGCAATATTGTTTTTGGGCTTTTTCATGGTCTATCCGCTTATCGACGTTATTGTTTATTCCGTCGAGGAAGGCTACAATTTCGCATCCCAGTCTTTTAACGGCTACGGACTTTACAATTTCAGCTACGTGCTTCACGATCCTTACTTTATACAGGCGCTTAAGAACACCTTTATAATAGTAATTATCACCGTTCCCGTTTCCACAGGACTTGCGCTTTTAATCTCACTTGCATTAAATTCAATCAAACCGCTTAAGGATTTGTATCAGACGGTTTATTTCCTGCCCTACGTTACAAATACCCTTGCAGTCGGTCTGGTCTTCATGATTTTATTTAAGAAGACCGCCTACTCGGACGGTATGATCAACATTCTCATCAATTTCTTCGGCGGCGAGTCTGTTGACTTCATCGACGGCCCTTACTGGGCAAAGCTCACCGTTATGTGCATCTATACGATTTGGATTGTTATTCCCTTTAAGATTTTGATCCTCACAAGTGCGCTTGCAAGCGTAAAGAAAGACTACTACAGCGCCGCAAGGGTTGACGGAACCTCCGCTACGCGCATTTTCTTTAAGATTACCCTTCCCATGATCAGCCCCATGATTTTCTACCTTATTATAACGGGCTTCATAGGAGCCTTTAAGGCTTACTCCGACGAGGTTGCTATCTTCGGAACAAACCTTAACGCCGCCGGCATGAACACCATCGTCGGCTACGTTTACGATATGCTCTACGGAAATTCCGGCGGTTACCCGTCCTACGCTTCGGCCGCCTCTTTAATACTGTTTGCCATTGTCTTTACGATTACTGTCATCAACCTCATGATCAGTAAGAAGACCGTTACTTACTAGGAGGTCTTATGTCAAATTACATGGATTACGAAAAAATCGAAAGAAATGCAAAAAGAAAAAGTACGATTAAAAAGACCCTTACCTATATCTTTTTGTCCCTTTGGGCACTCATCGTTCTTTTTCCTTTTTACTGGATGGTGCTGACCTCCTTTAAGAGCTACAGTACTTACAATAACGAGTACGTCCCGAAGTTCTATGTGTCAAATCCAACCCTTGAAAATTACGCCGACGCCTTTACAAGCGTAAACCTTGCGGGGTATTTCCTTAATACCCTGATATTTACGGTGATTACTACCGCCATCATGCTGGTGGTAACCGTGCTTGCGGCCTACGCTTTTGCACGCCTTGATTTTAAGGGAAAAAGCATTACCTTTGCTCTCTTCCTTTCTTTAATGATGATTCCGAACGAGTTGGTCGTTATTACGAACTACGTAACGATTACAAACCTTGATTTAAGAAATACCTTCACGGGCCTTATCTTACCGTCCGTAGCAAGTGTTTTTTATATATATCTGCTTAAAGAAAACTTTGAACAGATTCCGGAAGAGCTTTACAAAGCCGCCAAGGTTGACGGAACCTCGGACCTCAAGTACCTCTTAAAGGTGCTGGTGCCGATAAGCCGTCCGACCATCATCACCATCCTCATTCTAAAGGTAATCGAATGCTGGAATTCCTACGTATGGCCGCGTCTGGTAACCGACGATGAGGCGTACTTCCTCGTATCAAACGGTATTCAGGAAATCAGGGAAAACGGCTTCGGGCGTGAGAACATCCCCGCCATGATGGCCGCGGTTGTAGTCATCTCGATCCCGTTAATCATTTTATTTTTAATATTCCACAAAAAGATTATGGCCGGTGTGTCCAGAGGAGGTACAAAGGGCTGATGAAAAAGAAAGCTTTACTGATAAAGGGCGTTTTGCTTACGCTCTCCCTATTCCTGCTCACGGGCTGCCACGGTTCCAAGGAAAAGAATACCTTTGAGGTGCCGGATTCCTTTGACACTTCGAAGAATTACGAGCTTACCTTCTGGGCAAAAAACGATACGAACAAGGTTCAGACGGCTATTTACGAAAGGGCCGTTGAGGAGTTTCAGGCTCTCTACCCAAACGTAACCGTGACCATTCGTCTTTATAACGACTATTCAAAGATTTACAATGACGTCATCACCAACATTTCAACGGATACCACGCCGAATATCTGTATCACGTATCCGGATCATATTGCGACGTATTTGGAAGGCGACAACACGGTTGTTCCTTTGGATGACCTCTTTACGGACGAAAAGTTCGGTTTTAACGGAAGTGAAGTCAAATTTGACGCGCCCGAATATTCCGAAATGATTCCGAAATATTTGGAGGAATGTAAGGTTAACGGAGCCTTCTATGC
>CAVJKK010000189.1:0-3909 GCA_963649855.1 Anaerovoracaceae bacterium | reverse complement strand
AATCCACCGTAACCGGCTGAAGTTTCACCGTAAAAACCGCATTTGAGTTTTCTTTGTTCTGGCTTTTTCTTACGAGGGAAGCAAGGTCAAAAGTCTGGAATTCGATGATTCCGCTCTGCCATGGAATAAAAAACAGCGAAAGCGTGTATTGTGCGCCGGTGTGTTCGAGCGTGGCTCTGTAAATTCTGCATTTCTGTTCTATTTTGTTGAAAGCGGGAAAATCCGTAACAAGTTCGAGGAACTGTATTCTTTCTCCGTTTGCCTGAGTGCCGAGAAGTGCCGCGTCAGTGTGAAAAACGTATTTTAATTCGCAGCGGTCGCCCGTATACGCAGTTTTCGGAATCATGACCTGCATGGAAGAAGGCGACTGCGTTTCCTGGGCAAAAACAAGGAAACCGTAAATAAAAAGCGCACAGATTAAGGTGATTTTTTTCATACACTTCTCCGTGCAAGAAAAAATCTGTTCAGCGCAAGAAAAGGGTCTTCCGAAGTCGATAAAAACAGAGGGTTCACGCCATGCCTTACGCAGAATTCTTTCCAGACGTCATTTCTGCGGCGGTTTGCTTCGAGCCAGGCGGTCTTAAACGCCTTTGAAGATGCCGGAATTTTCTGCTGAAAACCGCTTTCAAGGTCTGCAAAGACTGCCGTCCCGATTCCGGGAAGTTCGCTGTCAATCGGGTCTGTAACCTTGATTGCAATAACGTCATTTGCAACGGCGAGACGGGCAAGAGAATCCTGCCAGCCGTCGGTTCTGAAATCGGAAATTACAAAAATCATTGAATGGCGTTTGAGCATTTTTTCAGCGGCAGTTAAAGCACCGGAAAGCGCAGAGCCTTTTTCGATTTTCTGCTGGATTTCATCAAGCCGGCTTAAAATCGACATTGCATGGTCGCGCCCGGCTTTCGGTTTTGCGGTAAAGTTGATTTTTCCGTCAAAAAAAACTGCCCCCACGGAAGACTGATTCTGCAGGCAGGCAAGCACTAAAAGGGCGGCAACTTCCGACGCCGTCTGAACGCGGGTCTTCTTCCCTGAACTTGAAAACATTGAAAGCGAGCGGTCAAGGATGAATAAAACCTGCAATTCGCGGTCTTCTTCGTAAAGTTTTATGAACGGACGTCCCATTCTCGCGGTAACGTTCCAGTCAATCGAACGCACGTTGTCGCCGGGATTGTATTCGCGCACACCGTGGAATTCGATTCCCTGCCCGCGGTACACGGATTTAAAACCACCCATGCGGAGACTTTCCGCAAGAGTCTGGGCAGACAGGTTCAGAAGAGACGCTTTTTTTACAAGACCGTTTTTATTCTCGTCAAGGATTTCTGACATTCAATTCACCTTAAAATCTCGCGTAAAACCGCACTAAACTTAAGGAACGGGAACAAATGTAAGGATTTTGGAGATAATGTCGTCAGCAGTTACACCGTCGGCAGCAGCTTCGTAAGAAAGAACGAGACGGTGGCGCAGAACGTCCGCAGCACATTCCTTTACGTCCTGAGGAAGCACGAAAGAACGACCGGCAAACAGCGCCCTGACTTTTGCACACTGAAGGAGCGCAATTCCCGAGCGTGGAGAAGCACCGAACGAAATGTATTTTGAAAAATCCGCGCGGCGACCTTTATTCAGGTTTCGCGTTACGGAAACGACATTTACGATGTATTCGACGATTTTGTCCGCACAGACAACTTTTTCAAATGCAGACTGAAGTTCTTTAATCTTTGCTGCTGAGAGAACTTTTTTTACTTCAACATGATTTGCTTTTCCGGCAGTTTTTACGATTTCAATTTCTTCCTGCGGAGAAGGATAATCAACGAGAACTTTCAATAGAAAGCGGTCAAGTTCCGCTTCGGGAAGACTGTAAGTTCCTTCCTGCTCAATCGGGTTTTGTGTCGCAAAAACGAGGAACGGTTCAGGCAGACGGTAAGTTTCGTCCCCGATCGTAACCTGTTTTTCTGCCATTGCTTCAAGCAGCGCAGACTGAACCTTGGCAGGCGCACGGTTGATTTCGTCCGCAAGAACGATGTTCGTAAAGACAGGACCTTTGCGCACGGTAAACTTCGCAGTGTTCTGTTCGTAGAGAAGAGTTCCCGTAACGTCAGCAGGCAGGAGATCCGGCGTAAACTGAATACGCTTGAAATCCAGCCCGGAAATATCCGCAAACGTGTTTACGGCAAGGGTTTTTGCAAGACCAGGCACGCCTTCAAGCAGAAGATGTCCCCCCGTGATGATTGACGTAAGGATTGCGTCAATTACGTGAGTCTGTCCGACAAGTCTTTTCGCCGCTTCGGCACGGCAGGTTTCAACTGTCTTCTTGCAGTTTTCAAACAGTGCTACGTCTTTTAGCTCCGAAGTTGTATTTTGTGTATTTTCTGAAACAGCAGAATCAAAAGGTGAAATATTATTTTTATCCATTTTTCAAGCCCAAAACTGTATATTTATGCATTTTGCAGGCGGGTCATGATTGACGCGCCGATTTGTAATCGATAAACTACTTTATCATGTTGAACCCTTTAGCACAAGAATTGAACACAATTCTCAAAAACACAACTCCGGGCGAGTTGCTTTCGGACTTAGGAACAAGGATTTTCTTCCCGCGCGGCATTATTTCGCAGGGTGGAGAAGCAAAAAAACTGGGAAAAGTGGCGAATGCCACGATCGGAACAACCCTCACGGGCGGCAAACCGGCAATCCTGGAAGCAGTGCATAAATATGCACCGGAACTTTCTGCGGGAGAACTCGTTGCATACGCTCCGACAGCAGGAAATCCGGAACTCCGCGCTCTGTGGAAAGACCTTATCTACAAGAAGAATCCGGGCTTAAAAGGAAAGTCAATTTCAAATCCGGTTGTCGTACCGGGACTTACGGCAGGCATTTCCTATCTTGCAGACCTTTTCTTAGACGAAAACAAGTCTCTTCTTTGCCCGAACCCAAGCTGGGACAACTATTCACTCGTGGTAGAAACAAGACGCAATTCAACTCTGCACACTTTCAATCTGTTTGCAGATGACGGTTTTGACCTCGTATCATTCAAGAAGGCAGTGGAAAAAGAAGCAGAAACAGGCTATGTCCGCATTCTCCTCAACTTTCCGCAGAATCCGAGCGGCTATTCACCGACAAACGCAGAAGCAGCACAGATTGTAAAAATCGTCCGCGACGTTGCAGAAAAAGGTGCAAAGGTTCTTGTCTGGGACGATGACGCATACTTCGGGCTCAACTACGAAAACGACATCTATCCGCAGTCACTCTTTGCAGAGTTTGCAGACCTTCACGAAAACGTGCTCGCCGTAAAAATCGACGGACCTACAAAAGAAGACTTTGTATGGGGTTTCCGCACTGGATTTCTGACATTCGGCGGCAAGGGACTTACAGACGAACATTACCTTGCCCTCGAGAAGAAACTGATGGGACTTATCCGCTCTTCAGTCAGCTGTTCGTCAACGCCAAGTCAGAGCATCGCACTGCGCGCCTTTGCAGATCCGGCAATCGACGTACAGAAAAAGAATTTCCGCAAACTGCTCGAAGACCGCTACAACGAAGTAAAAAAATACGTAAGCACGCACACAAGCAAGAATCTGGAAGCACTTCCGTTCAACTCAGGCTACTTCATGAGCTTTAAGACAAAAGTTGACGCCGAAGCCCTCCGCCAGAAGATTCTGAAAGAAAAGCAGATTGGCACAATCTCGATAGATTCATCAACCCTGCGCGTAGCATTTTCAAGTCTGGAAAAAGAACAGATTCAGGAAGTATACGACGCAATCTACGAATGTGCCGACAGGATATAATCATTCAACGGGCTGTCTGAAAAGTAATGTCATGCAGAATAAAGCATATGGATTCCGAAAAGAATTCAGAAATGACATTATGAACAAAACCAAACAGACAGCCCACATTTTTTTTCACATCATACATGCA
>CAVJKK010000188.1:0-3913 GCA_963649855.1 Anaerovoracaceae bacterium | reverse complement strand
CAACGTGACGGAAGTTTTGCAGAGGTGCAGTTATATCCGTTTTGCCCGGAATTCCGTTGACTCAAAAAAAGAACCGCGTTCTTTCTGGGAAGCAGAACTGGCAGAAGGGGAGCGCATGCTTCTTGCAAGAAGATGTCTTGATGCAGCGAAATTCTTTGCGTTTGAAGGACAAGACTTATGCTGAACTTTGAAAATCCTGCAGCCTTCCTTTTTTTAGCTGCCATTCCTCTTTTGTATATCCTTAGAAAACTTAAAATTTTCAGGCGGACGGCTTTTCCCGTAGTCCTCGCTGACTGGCAGGGGAAAGTGTTTGTCTGGAAAAAGCCCGCTTCGGGCATCCTGCACTGGCTTTCACTTTTCTGCACTGTCGCTGCCTTTGTTCTTCTTGTCTGCGCATTTGCAGAGCCTGTAATCACTGAGCAGGAAAAAGTTTACACGTCGAAAGGTGCGGACATTCTCTTTGTACTCGACACGAGCCCTTCGATGGCTTCCCGCGATATTGCAAACATGACGCGTCTTGAAGCGGCGCGGCAGGGAATCCACACTTTAGTAAAAAACAACAAGGGTGCGGCGTTCGGGCTTGTCGCAATGGCAAGCGAGGCGGCTGCAGTTGTTCCGCCGACGGTTGACCACGACTTCTTTCTTCAGCGGCTTGATTCCCTCGTAATCGGCGGGCTGGGAGAAGGTTCTGCACTTGGAACGGGCTTGAGCAGCGCGGTCTATCACCTGATTGCGTCTGACGCTCCGAAAAAATGCATCGTTCTGATTACTGACGGCGAAAATAACGCGGGCGCAATTCATCCGGAAACGGCGGCAAAAATTGCAACGGAAAACGGAATTACGCTCTACACGTTTGGAATCGGAACGAAGGGGTCTGTCCCGATTGAATACGTTGACCCGCAGACTGGCAAGGTTCATTCGGGCTATTATGATTCGGAGTTTGACAGTTCATCGCTTGAGCAGATTGCATACACTGGCGGCGGACGGTATTTCGGAATTGAGTCTACATCAGAACTTGCAGAAAGCCTTGATTTAATCAGCCGGAAAGAAAGCGTTACGCAGAGTTTTCATTACAAATCCCTGAACCGGGAACTCTATCCGTATTTTATGTTTTTCAGCGCGGTTCTGTTTTTTTGTGCATGGTTTGTGCGCCGGGTTCTTTTGAGGGAGATTCTATAATGATTTTAGTTGAACGTCCGCTTGTATTTTTATTTCTGCTCGTTTTGATTCCATTTGCTGCCTGCGACATCTACCGCTACAAAAAAGTGGTAAAAAGTTTCGGCATAATCAACATGATGAACAACCTGAAGCAGGACAAAGTTTATTCACACTACAGAAACTCCGTCATTTTGAGGACGGTTCTGCGTTTTATGGCATTCGTTTCTGCCGTTTTTGCGTTTGCGGGACTTTCGTGGGGAACGAAAATGGTCAGCGTGCAGAAAAGTTCGGATGCTGTTGCTCTCGTCTTTGACATTTCCTACAGCATGACGGCAAAGGACTGTCCCGGCGGCTTGAGCCGGCTTGATGCTGCAAAAAATTATGCGTGGAATCTGCTCGAAAGAATGAACGGGACGAACGTAAGCGTCGTGCTTGCAAAAGGTGACGGAATAGTCGCAGTTCCACTGACGGACGACAGGACAAGCGTGGACTCAATCATAGAAAATCTTTCCCCGCTTCTGATGACTGCCTCAGGCTCTTCAATCGGAAAAGGAATAAAAACGGCAATCCAGACCTTCCCGAAAAACAGCACTTACAACCCTCACATCTGGGTTTTTACGGACGGAGATGAAACGGACAATTCACTTTTGCCGGCACTCGAAGACGCTGCAAGATTCGGTTTTCCCGTTACGCTGACTGGCTTTGGAACTGCCCGCCCGGTCGAAATCACAGCCGGCGACGGAGTTACAAAGGTGAAGACTTTTCTGAACGCTTCAAAAATGATAGACGCCGCCGCTTCTGCCGGAAAAAAATCCGTAATTCCGCACAGACACAACGGCACGGGAAACGCGATTTCCTATGTTGCAGCCGATTCCGAAGGTTCAGCCTATGTTCTTTTAAATCAGCTTTCTGACAAAAAGAGCACGGGAGAAGCCTTTGAAGTTCAGCGGGTTACGCATCACAGAATGTTCATATTTTTCTCCATTCTGTTCTTTGTGTTTTCTTTTGTTCTCTCGGAACTCGATTTAAGCAGATTTTTCAGTTCAAAGACGGCAGTGCTTGCAGTCTTTATGCTCAGTTTGTTGAGTTCTTCGTGCAGATCGAACAAAGCGAATGTCCTTGCCGGAAACTTCGACTGGCTGCAGAAAAAATATCAGAGTGCAACGGCAAAATTCTTACGCTCCTATGATTCTGCAAAACTTGAACAGGACAGCCTTACCGCCGGTTATTCAAGCTACAATCTCGCCGCAACTTACATCATGCAGGAAGAATATGAAGCTGCCCTTGCCCGCCTTGAGCAGATTCCGCCGGACGCAGACGAAAAATTGCAGAGCGTGGCGTTTTACAATCTCGGAATAATTGCCAGCCGCGAAGGTGATTTCAGCCTTGCCCGGGAGTATTTCAAGAAAGCGGTCTTTGCAGATTCTTCAAATATGGACGCAAGACTGAACCTGGAATTTACCAGCCAGCAGCTCGAAAGCTATCAGACGAAATCCGCCGAAAAGGAAATGTCGCAGGTCAGCGTGGATAAAAATTCAGAGAGTCTTTCAAATGAAATCTTTACGCTCATACAGCAGGAGGAACAGGAACGATGGAAAAAACTTCAGTCAAACAAAAAAGATTCATCTGCCGTGGACTACTGATTTTTTTACTTTCTTCTATCTGCGTACACGCAAAAACTCCTTCTGTCGCTGAAATCCGCAGCTTGAAAGTGAACCCGGACAGCACAGCCTGCTTTACCGCGCAGGAAAACGGCTTCACGCTTCTTATTCCCGGCATAGAACCCGCAAAAATTTCAACGGATTTACCGCCCCTGCCGCAGGGAGTCGTGCTTGTAACTTCAAAAAAAGAGGAATTCTTAAGCGAAGACAACGAACGGGGAACGGCAGTTCATCTCTGGTTTAATTTTAAGGATACGGGACCCGTAAGACTTCCGCCGTTAATCGTAAAAATTGAAAGGCGCACGTTTTACATTCCTTTTGACGACGTGACGGTTTTTGAAAATCCAAATCTGATAAGTCCTCTCGTGCAGATTGATTTTATTTCCGGAGCAAGACAGAAACGCCCGGACGGAGATTTTAAGGTATTTGAAGCGTTTGAGGGAGAAGAAATCATTTTTGACGTAAATTTAAAGTATTTTACGCAGATTGTTTCGTTTGACTGGAAACTCCCCAAAAATTCAATCTTTAAGGAACTCAACCGTTCAGAGTACGCTGACGGAAAAACAGCTGGCAGAAATTTTTCAGACAAGGCACTCAACGTCGCAAGATTCAGCTGGCGGGCGCTTGTTCCCGGAGAATACGCAATGCCGGAAATCACTTTTTCAGCGATTGCCTACAACGGAAGTGCCAGAAACTTAAAAGCGCCGCAGATTGTACTGAAAGTCCTGCCTTACGCACAGGGCAGGGAAATAAAAAAGGCTGAACACAACACTACAGCCTTTGCCTCTGCATTTTCAGAAACAAAGAAAACTCTGGACAGCGGAACGGAACGGAAAATCTCGGAAGAAGACTGCAGAAAACTCGCACAGCTTCGCAGCGCGGAACGAAAATCGATTCTTCCTGCAAAAACAAGGGCAGAACGGGTGGCATTTGAAAAATCACTCGGACTTACAGTTTCCGAAGACGAAGCGAATCTTCCGTTTGCAAGGCTGATTTTCGTTTTAACCGGACTCTCGATTGCACTTGCGGCTGGGTTTTTGTTCCTCCACAAAGTAAAACCCGCAGTTTTATTCCTGGCGTTTGTTCTCGGCGGC
>CAVJKK010000187.1:0-3925 GCA_963649855.1 Anaerovoracaceae bacterium | reverse complement strand
GGGCTGAAGCAAACGAAAACAGCGAAGTTTCTTCCGAGATTTTGCAAGCCTCATTGACGGTGCAGTTGAGTTCATTCCGGGAGAACTTTCCGAGCAGGAAAAACTCGAAAAAGCACAGAATCTTTCGTTCAATGACCCCGAACTGTTTCTTGAAAAATCACAGAAACAGACGGCTGAACAGACTGCCGCGCTTGAAGCAATGCAGAATCCCGCTGAAATTGCAGAAAATCTGACAGCGGCAGAGTCAAAACGTCCGGATTTTGCAGAACTTTCCGCTGATTTAAAGAAAGAAAAAATCAAAATCAATTCTCAAAAAGAAGAAAAAAATACAGTCAAAATTGAAGTGACGGATCTCCGCACGCAGAAAATCGAAAATTCTGCGGAGTTGCAGGTACAGAAAAGTCAGCAGCGCAAGGATTTTTATCTTTCTTATCGCCGCGAAAACGAAAATACGGTACAGGTAACGCTCGATCTTGCGTCGCAGGTAAATCAGAATATCACGGCGTCAAGTGATCAGAGCGCGTCTGCAAGCGGTTCGACTTTTCAGAGCATGCTTTCAAATGCAGTCCGGCAGAATGCGGCAGATTTTGTAAAAGCCGGGAACGTCGTGTTAAAAGACAATAATCAGGGAAGCATCAATTTAATCGTTCACCCGGAAAAACTCGGCAACGTAAAAATTTCGCTGAATCTTTCGGATAAGGTGATTTCAGGTTCGATTACCGTTCATTCGCAGGAAGCTTACGAAGCCTTAAAGGACAGCATTTCCTCGCTTAAAAACGCTTTTGCAGGCGGGGGCTTTGAAACGGGCGAGTTCAATTTGAATTTCAGCGACCAGAGCCAGCAGTTTGCACAGAGTAACGGCGGGCATGATTCATCTTCTCAGAAAGAATTCTTTGCAGGCAGGGCTTACGGTGACTATTCTGCAGAAGGCGGCGTGCTTGTCGCAGAAAACGTGCAGCCGCAGACAGCTGACTCTGCGTATTCGGTAAATATTGTTGCATAAAAATCCTAAACTTGAACCGGGATTTGCCGAAAAATAATTTATGACAGGGGGACAAAATGGAATTAAACACTGTGATGAGTTCAGCAGAAAAACTTCAGACACAGAATGCGGTTGATTCATTTAACAAAACGCTTACTGTAAACGGTCGCAAGACCAGCAATGAACTTGGAAAAGATGACTTCCTTAAAATCCTGATTGCACAGCTTTCAAATCAGGATCCTACAAGTCCTCTTGAAAACACGGAGTTCATCGCGCAGATGGCGCAGTTCAGTTCTCTTGAACAGATGACAAACATGAGCCAGAGCTTTGAAAAAATGGCGAATTACATCAATTCGTCGGAAGCACAGTCAATGCTCGGCAGAACGGTTGAACTTGACCTTGGCGACACTTCCGTTACTGGTTCTGTGGAAGCAGCAACCCGCGGAGCGCAGCCGCAGATTCTTGTAAACGGCATGTATTACAGCATGGATAAAATAAAGGCAGTCTACGGACTGTAAAAGTCAGGATTTTATAACGAGGGTAGATATATGATGAGATCACTTTATTCTGGTGTTTCAGGCTTGCAGAATCATCAGACAAGAATGGACGTAATCGGTAACAACGTTTCCAACGTAAACACGACCGGTTTTAAGCGCGGACGCGTAAATTTCCAGGACATGATAAGCCAGCAGATGTCCGGAGCGGCAAAACCAACTGACGAAAAGGGCGGCGTAAACCCTAAGGAAGTCGGACTCGGCATGACAGTCGCTTCGATTGACACTGTTTTCACGCAGGGCAACCTTCAGTCAACGGGAATTTCTACAGACCTTGCGATTCAGGGCAACGGATTCTTCCTCGAAAAAAACGGTGAAAAATCATACTATACCCGCGCCGGTGCATTCTCGCTCGATTCAAACGGAACTCTCGTAAATCCTGCAAACGGTTACCGCGTTCAGGGCTACATGGCTCGCGAAATTGACGGCGAAATGATTCTGCAGACTTCTGCAACTCCGGAAGACCTCGTAATTCCTGTAGGTTCAAAAGATCCTGCGAAGGCGACGACAACAGTAAACTACGCATGCAACCTCAACAAAAATACTCCGGAAATTCCGGCAGATGCAAATGCGGCAGACATTGCAAAAGGAACATGGAACACGGAATTCAAAATCTACGACAGTTTCGGTAATCAGCATCTTCTGACGATGAACTTTGCACGCGTACCGGGCAATCCGAATCAGTGGCGCGCAACGGTAAACATTGACGAAAACAATGCAGACTTTACGCAGACCCGCGTAGGCTTGAACACGACAGACGGCATCGGAAATACTTTCCTCGTAAACTTTGATAACACTGGTACGCTTGCTTCCGTAACGGACGAAGCAGGCAACCTTACAAATCCGACTGGAGAAATCATCCTTCAGGCAAGCTACACAGTTCCGGATGCAAATCCGAACGAAGACGGCACACCATACCGCCAGACTTTGAGCCTTAACCTCGGCACAATCGGCAGTCAGAAAAACACGATTACGCAGAGTGCTTCAGCGTCATCAACAAAAGCATTCTATCAGGACGGCTACACGATGGGCTATCTTGACAACTTCAAGATTGACTCGTCGGGAATCATCACGGGCGTTTATTCAAACGGAACGAACCGCACAATCGGACAGCTTGCCCTTGCAACGTTCACAAACCAGAACGGTCTTGAAAAGGCAGGCGAAAATACATACGTCGAAAGCAACAACTCAGGGCTTGCAAACATCGGCACGTCGGGAATTGCTGGCAAGGGAAGCCTTCTTGCAGGGGCGCTTGAAATGTCGAACGTAGACCTTTCAGAGCAGTTTACGGACATGATTGTAACCCAGCGCGGTTTCCAGTCAAACGCAAAGACAATTCAGACGGCAGATACGCTGCTGGATACAGTCCTTTCATTAAAGCGTTAGTGGTGAATAGCACGCTTTGATAAAATGCCGGAAGCCGGTTAAATACGGTTGTCCGGCGTTTTTTTTGTTTCTTTATTCTCCTTGAAATTGCATCTTTCCTTCATTAAAATCATTTCATTATGATAAAAAGAAATATTGGATTTTCAAACCTTACGGCAGGCTATCTTTTCCCTGAAGTTGCCCGCCGCCGCCGTGAATATGCTTCTGCTCACCCGCAGGCAAAAATCATCAGTCTTGGAATCGGCAATACGACCGAACCTCTTTCACAGCACATCGCAAAAGCCATGTCAGATTACTGTCTCGGACTTGCAACTCCCGAAGGCTATTCAGGCTACGGAGACGAGCAGGGAAACTCTTCTCTCCGCGCAAAAATTGCAGAAGTTTTCTATCCCGGAATGGCAGATTCTTCAGAAATCTTTATTTCCGACGGTGCAAAGTGCGACATCGCCCGCATTCAGACGCTTTTTGGTTCAAAAATAAATGTTGCTGTCCAGGATCCGGCTTATCCGGTTTATGTTGACGGTTCTGTCGTTGTGGGCGCAGCCGGTGCAAACAATGGAAGCGGCTACGAAGGAATTTCATATCTTCCGTGTACTCCGGAAAATGACTTTTTCCCTGACCTTTCAAAGATTCAGAAAAACACGCTCATATATTTCTGTTCACCGAACAATCCTACCGGCGCAACGGCGACAAAAGAGCAGTTAAAGACTCTCGTTGATTTTGCAAATGAAAACGGCTGCATCATCATTTACGACGCTGCATATTTTGCCTTTATCCGCGACAAAAGTCTTCCAAAGACGATTTACGAAATCCCGGGCGCAAAAACGTGCGCAATCGAAGTAAATTCATTTTCAAAACCGGCAGGCTTTACCGGTGTCCGGCTCGGCTGGTCAGTCGTTCCAAACGAATTGAAATTTGAAGACGGCTCAAGCGTAAACAGAGACTGGAACCGCGTCATGACAACTCTCTTTAACGGAGCGTCAAACATAGCGCAGGCAGGCGG
>CAVJKK010000186.1:0-3936 GCA_963649855.1 Anaerovoracaceae bacterium | reverse complement strand
ATTGAAAACATGTGCAAGGAAACCGCATGCGCCGAACATGTTGTTCGACTGAATGTCGATGAGATTCACGTTTTTTACGCTTGTAATTGCAAGAACGCGCGGAGTTGCTCCCGTATGCTTTGCAATGATTACAGAGCCTTCGCTTTTTATGTTGTAAGAATTCTTTACGCGGACTGGAGTGCCTGTCCTGCGGCATGGAATCATTGAGCGCGGATGCAGAACCTGAGAGCCGAACATCGCAAGTTCCTGCGCTTCTTCGTAGGTAACCTCAGGAACAGGGCGCGCCTCTTTTACAACACGCGGGTCTGTAGTAAGGATTCCGTCAACGTCTTTCCATGTCTGGATTTCCTTTGCGCCGAGGGCTGAACCTAGCATTGTTGCAGACAGGTCTGAACCACCGCGGCCAAGAGTTGTGATTACGCCGTTTTTATCTTTTGCGATGAAGCCCGTAACAATCGGGATTTCTTTCTGAGTTCCGTTCTTGTAGTCTGCCAGTTTCTGAGGAATCGTCTGCCATACTTCGTCTAAAAGTTCTGCATTCATGAAATTTGAATCAGAAACAAAGCCTGCATCCCACGCGTCATAGAATTTTGCGGGAGTGCCGTTTTTGTTGAGGTAAGCCGTCATAAGGCGGACGCTCATCCTTTCGCCGAAGCTTACGAGATAGTCGCGGGAACGTTTTGAAAGTTCGTGAAGCATGCTGATTCCCGTGAGAAGCGTTTTTAATTCTCCAAGCAGTTCCTTTACGGCAGGAACGTCAACGCCGAGTTCTTTTGCCGTATCAAGGTGAAGTTTTTCTACCTTTTCAATGTCAACTTTTCCGTTTACAGCCATGTCCGCTGCGTCGAGCAGATGGTCTGTAGTGTCGCCCATTGCGCTTAAAACGACGAGGGGACGTTCTTCTTTATAAGCCTGAATAATCGAGGCAACGTGTTTGATTCTTTCGGCATTAGCAACGCTGGAGCCGCCAAATTTCATTACTATCATAATTAAAAATTATAATGAAATAAAATATCGTATACAACTAAAGCAACGGAATGAAACTGGCGGTCAGAGTCGGGAGGTCGATTTTTTCGGCTTTTACCTTGATTACTTCGTTCAGGTCGCAGTCTGTGCCGGATATTGCGCACTCCATTCCTAAATCTTCAATAAAGAAAATGGTCTGTTTCGGTTCTTTGCTCAGACAGATTGCGTTCCCGCTCCAGTCCGGGTTCTGCAGAAGGTAGACAAGCGTCCAGTGCGTGTTGCTGTTGCGTTCTGCCTGTTTTGCCGCCCTTGAAGCCGCGTCTCCGGCTGCAACCCGCATCAGCATCGTGTCTTTGTCTATGAGCTGCTCACCTTTTATAAAAGCGCGCAGCTGTTCGTGTCCGATTAAATCTCCGTAACGGCGCAGTGGAGAAGTTACCTGACTGTACATGCTCAGTCCAAGTGCCGCGTGGGCAGAAGGTGTTACGCCTACGTTACGCTTACGCATACAGCGCCTTAAACGGTACTGTCCTGCAAGTCCTTCCGGCAGGCTGTCAGGGATTTCCGGCGCTTCCTGACTTATGAACGGGAATGGAATGTTGTTCTTAAACGCAAAGCGTGCAGCGCCTTCCCCGGCTAAAATCATGCACTCGCGCACAACTTCACCGCTTTTATAATGCACTACTTCTTCCATGCTCACTTTTTTTGTTTCCGGATCTACGGTAACGTGGATTTCAGGCATGGTAATCGAAACAGCCCCCCGCTGACATCTGCGCTCATAAACTTTCTGCGCAATGTCAAAAAGCGGCTTTAATTCAGGCGTATCTTTCATTTCGTCGGCTTTTTCGTACGAAAGTCTTTTTACGTCAACAATCGTACGCAGAACATCGCAGCTTTCAACTTCCGCATTTTCATCAAGCTTAATCTTAAAACTCAAGGCACGGCTTTCTTCCTTTAAGCCCAGCGCATAATCTTCAAGGCAGTCTTCGCTCAGCATCCGCGCCGCACCTTCAGGAATATAAAGTGTCGCTCCCCTTCCGCGCGCACAGATGTCAATCGGGCTGTCGGGCAGAACCGTACTTGCGGGGTCTGCAATGTGAACCCACAGATATTCACCGTCAAAGGCGATTGCGTCATCAGGGTCTGTTGACCACGGAGAATCGATTGCATAGCTCACGCCGGGAACGCGGACGCGATCTTCTTCAGGCGGAGTGCCGAGGCTCAGTTTTGCACTTTTTGCACTCAAGCCCCAGCGAACAGGATAAGGATTTTTCGTGATGTCCCAGATTCCGCTTTTTAAGAGGACTTCGTGGGCACGTTCGGGAGTTTCCTTAAAGCCCGCATCCTTTAAGATTTTGCAGCGGTCAGACTTGCCGAGCGCAAAGGCTTCGACTTCCTGCATGTATTTGCCGTCTGCCGGAAGTTCAAGCTTGAACTGTTTTAACCGCTGAATGAAGGCAGCGCGCAGTTCTTCGGCGTGTTCTTTTTCAAACGCCCTGTTCTTCAATTCTTCGATTGCCTCTAAAGAACGCGGAACAAAATAAAGTTTCACGTTTTCAATGTCAGAGGAATCTGTTTTTTCTTCAAAATAAAAAGTCTTTTTTAAGGCAAGGTAGACACCCCACACTTCATCGCTCAAAACTTTTCCGCGGACAAGGTCCATAAGCTCGGAAAATAAAACGGGAGCAGAGGCGGTTTCGCTGTCGCTCAAAAGAAGTTCATGCACTTCCTGAATCTGCGCCCTGACTTCGCTGTTTTCTGCAATTGCAAAGTCGGCAAAGTCGAGGCAGGAATCAAGGCTTTTTGCAGGTTCTCCGCTCAGTAAGATTACATCGCGGAAACGCACTTTCTGATTTGCGTACACGGCTTTTTTACCGCCGGCTGTTGCGCGGGAAACGCACCAGTTTACGACAAATTTGTCACCGTCAAGGGAATCAACGAGAGCACAGGTACTTTTATAAATGACAACGGAATTTTTGAGCATATACCAACCTAAAATAAATCACTCATGCCGTAGAGACAGCCTTTTTTCAGTTCGCCGCTTTTTAATTTTGCGGTGAGTTTTTCTAAGGCAACTACGCTTCCTTTTGCAAAGCCTTCGCGGTTTCTGGCGCGGTGAGTCAGTTCAATTTCGTCTGCAGGGCTGTCAAAGAATACTGTGTGCGTCCCCGGAACGAAACCTACGCGGGTTGAACTTACGTGCAGCTGGTTTGCCTTCGGTTTTTCGTGGAATGCGTCGAATACTATTTCTGTTTTTGTCTTGTTGCCGTTCATAACGCGGCGCGCAACTTCAAGGGCAGTTCCTGAAGGGCTGTCTGCCTTCTGGTTGTGATGCGCTTCCCACACTGCAACGTCGTAGTCAGAATATTCAGCCATGATTTTTGCCGCTTCTTCTACGATTTTATAGAACATGTTTACGCCGATTGAAAAATTTGAAGAACGCATTACAGTTCCGCCGGATTTTGCACAGAGTTCCGCAATTTCTCCTTCATTTTTTGCCCAGCCCGTAGTTCCGACAACGACAGGAATTCCAAGCGGAATCAGAGCCTTAAGGTTGGCGATTACGGCAGTCGGGTGAGAAAACTCGATTACGCCCTCCGCTCCGCTGTTTTTTACAGCCAGAGCAACGGCGTTTCCGTCTCCGGCAGGAACGATATTAGTAGCGTCCTTTGCCATAACGTCCACCGTAGCAACCACGGTGTGACCTGCAGCAACGGCACACGATTCAATCATATGCCCCATTTTTCCATATCCGACAAGTGCGATTTTCATAATATTCCTCTTTATTAAGTCAGACTAAAAATATAATTACTTTGTTGGGTAAACATAATAACTGTATTTTAAAATAAAGTAACTAGCCCAAATTTCGAGTTTTAGAAATTAGCGTCTTAAAAAAGGCTCTCGGTCGGCTCTAAGAACGATAGGTTCTGGGTAGGAAAATGCCTGCATACTTTCTTCTACTCCATGGGC
>CAVJKK010000185.1:0-3938 GCA_963649855.1 Anaerovoracaceae bacterium | reverse complement strand
GGTTTTTGATTCCCTTGGTTCAAA
This sequence comes from Anaerovoracaceae bacterium, assembly GCA_963649855.1. Classification (GTDB taxonomy): domain Bacteria; phylum Spirochaetota; class Spirochaetia; order Treponematales; family Treponemataceae; genus Treponema_D. The sequence continues at coordinate 3,914 of CAVJKK010000185.1, read as the reverse complement.
TACGGTAAGTACGGAGTGGCTCACAAAACTCGAACGTGAACACAACCTTTTCCCGTGGCTCAATTACAGAGTGTTCTGTAAAAAGCAGTAAACGGTTCGTTCAGAAAGCTGAGTTTTTTTAGCTGATTTGTTTTCTGCTTCCTTTTGTTTTGTCAGGTTTGTGCGTTACAGAAATTTTCAGCTTTTTTATGATGATGAGGGAGGCTATTCCCGACGTAATTCCCGTGAGACTGTTTGAAATGAGCATCGCGATTCCTACCGCCTGCGTGCCGAGCGCGTCAAAAATGACAGGCGTTTTCATAAAAAGAAGAAGAACCGGAATTCTATAGATAAAAAGCCGGGCGATATTTATGCACATGCTCACCTTTGTTTTTCCGAAGCCGTATAAAAGTCCCATCACGCTGATGTTCAGGGCGATTAAGATTGTGTCGAGACGTTCCCACCTGTAGATTTTTTCAATTTCCTGTGAAAATGAGAGGTCGCCTTTTGCAAATGCCCAGATTATCGCTGCCTTGAAAATCCCCGTCAAAAAAAATACCAGCAGAACGTAACTCATGTTTATCAGAATTGAACAGTAAAAAAAACTGAGCGCGCGTTTCAGGTTTCTGTTTCCAAGATTGTTTGAAATCAGGCTTGATTCTGCTTCCTGAACGCCGTTCGGCGGATTGCTTGCAAGACCGCAGATTCTGTCGCTTACTCCGAGTGCGCCTACGACTGTCGGTCCGAAGCCTGCGCAGAGAGAATTGACTACTGCTTTTCCGAACGCAAAGACAAATTTTTCGAGAAAAACCGGAAAACCGAGCGTAAAAAGCGGTCCTAGAAATTCCGAAGAAAATGCACAGTTTTTAATCGAGATTTTAAAAGGATTTTTTGATGAAGAAAAACTGCACAGCGCCACGACTGTAAGGCTTGCGTGGGCGGTAATCGTTGCAACCGGCAGACAGTAAATTCCGTGCTCTTTTGCAAGAACATTGTTTTTTATGAGGACTAAAGTCAGAAAATTGAGGAACGTTTTTATGCACAGAACCTGAAGATTTCCCCACATCGCCGACTTTGTGTTTCCCCGGCTTTTCTGAATTGAAAAATAAATCGTGTTGATGAACTGAAAAATCACGCTTAAAACGACAAGACTTGAATAGACAGTTCCCTGCGCGAGCAGTTCTTCCGGCATTTTAAAAACGCGCAGAAGCGGATACATGAGCGGAATTATGACGGCAAGCACAAAAACGCCCGTAAAAAGTGCAATAAAAAACAGCGTGCTGATCTGCTTTTTTACTTTCTGCATGTCGCCCATGCCGTAAGTGCGTGCAATCAAAACTCCGCCGGAAATTGAAAGCCCGGAACAAAGGGCAAGAAGCATTTTTTCAATCTGGCTTACAAAAGTTACCGTGCTTACAACATTTGCGCTTAAACTGGCTGCAATCCACGTGTCAATCAGCTGAAAAATCTGTCCGAGCGAATTGTAAAAAACAAGGGGCAGGGAAATGTAGACGAGCGTCTTGAAAATCGATCCTTCAAGTATCATCGTGCGGCGCTGTTCTTCTTTTTGCGAAAGCCGGATTTCCGGGCTCGTGTTCTGCGGCATGGATTTATTCTAGCAATGTTTTCAGATTTGTGGTGATATTTTTTTGTTGTGGAAATCCATTGATGACCGCCATGGATGGCGGAGTTGCATTTTTTTTCCGACTTTTCAACACATCGTAAATTCATTAAACTTACAGCGATTCTTCTATAAATAGAAAAATGCCGTATCTGCGGCAAATGAGGTAAAAAATATGTTGAAATTGCAGGGTGCTTTTACAGCCATGATCACTCCGATGAACAGTGACGGCTCTGTTGATTACGATGGTTTTCGTAAGAATGTAAAGTTCCAGCTTGAACAGGGCATTGACGGTCTTGTTCCTCTCGGAACTACTGCTGAAACTCCAACCCTTGACGAACGTCCAGGACAGGAAGAAGACAAGATTATTTCGATTGTAATGGAAGAAGTAAAATCTTTTGAAAAATCATCTGGCAAACACATTCCTGTAATTCTTGGTGCAGGCAGTAACAATACCCGCGATGCCGTTCTGTACTGTGAACGTGCAAAAAAAGCCGGCGCGGACGGTGCACTCGTTGTTACTCCTTACTATAACAAGCCTTCAAAAGAAGGAATCTACCAGCATTTTGCGGCTGTAAGCAAGGTCGGAATCCCGATTGTTGTTTACAACATTGCAGGAAGAACCGGCGTAAACATCCCGACTGACACCCTCGCACGCATCGCTGAACTTCCGAACATCGTTGCCGTAAAGGAAGCGAGCGGAAACATCAATCAGATGATGGAAGTCATTGCAACAATCAAATCTAAAAAGCCTGATTTTGCAGTTTTGAGCGGTGATGATGCACTTACCCTTCCGCTTTTGTCTGTCGGTGGTGACGGAATAATTTCTGTCGTTTCAAATCTTGCTCCTGCAATCGTAGTTGAAATGACGCACAAAGCACTTGCCGGAGATTTTGCTGCTGCCCGTAAGATTCATTACAGACTTCTGCCTTTCTTTAAGGCTGCCTTTGTTGACGGAAATCCGACTTCAATTAAATATGCGATGAACGTAAAGGGCATGCCTGCCGGTGTGTGCCGTCTTCCTCTCGTAGAAGTAAACGACAGTGCAAAAAAAGTGATTGAAGACGCACTTAAGGCGTGTGAACTGTAAGCTGTAAAATTGCCCGTAAATAAAAAAATAAAATTTCTGGAGAAAAATTATGTCTGAAAAAATAAATGTTGGTGTTTTAGGCGCGACCGGAATGGTAGGTCAGCGTTATATCAAGCTGCTTGAAAATCATCCGTGGTTTAAGGTTACTTATGTGGCTGCAAGTCCGCGTTCTGCCGGAAAACTTTACACAGAAGCCGTAAAGAACCGCTGGCTTATCGGAGCGGACATCCCGGAAGACGTAAAAAATCTTACCGTTCAGGATGCAAACGACCCGAAACTCGCTCTCGGGAAATGCCGTTTTGTGTTCTCTGCGCTTGAAATGGGAAAAGACGAAATCAAGGCGCTTGAGGCTGCTTACGCCGCTGAAGGAATCCCTGTCGTTTCCAATGCTTCTGCAAACCGCTGGACTGAAGACGTTCCGATGCTCATTCCGGAAATCAATTATTCTCATCTTGACGTCATTGCCGAACAGAAAAAACATCACGGCTGGAACAAAGGCTTTATTGCCGTTAAGCCGAACTGTTCGCTTCAGACTTACATGATTCCGATTTTTGCCCTGCAGCAGGCGGGCTACCCGATAAAAAGAATGACCGTTACGACTCTGCAGGCTGTTTCCGGTGCCGGCTACCCTGGCGTTTCTTCTTTTGACATGATTGACAACATTGTGCCGTATATTGGCGGAGAAGAAGAAAAAACCGAAAAAGAATGTCTTAAAATCTTAGGCCGTGTGAAGGACGGAAAAATTGAAAACGCCGTTCAGCCGGTTGTTTCTGCTACCTGTACGCGCGTTCCTGTAATTGACGGACATACTGCCGTTGTAAACCTTGAATTTGATCTTCCTGAAGATAAAAAACCTTCAATCGAACAGATTTTGAAGGTCTGGGCGGACTTTAAGTCTTTGCCGCAGGAATTAAAACTTCCTTCTGCACCCGAAAATCCAATCGTTTACCGCGAAGAAGAAAACCGTCCTCAGCCACGGCGCGACCGCGACACAGAAAAAGGCATGGCGTGCGTAATCGGCCGTTTAAGAAAATGCAGCGTGTTTGACGTAAAATTCGTAGCCTTGAGCCACAACACAAAGCGCGGGGCTGCCTTAGGCGGAATCTTAAACGCTGAACTCTTAAAGGCTAAGGGCTTTTTTGAAGACTAAAAAAGACGAAAACCCTTAAAATTCTGGAGAATAAAAAATGGAAAAAACATTTCCCCTCAATAAAAGTGAACTGA
>CAVJKK010000184.1:0-3947 GCA_963649855.1 Anaerovoracaceae bacterium | reverse complement strand
AATCCGTGCATCCGCTGTAACCGCTTCATAAAGTTTGACGCACTTCTGGCGGGAATAAAAAGCCTTAACATTCAGTTCGACTATTTCTGTACGGGTCACTATGCGCGCATTGTCCGCCCGGAAGAGGGGCTTTTTGGTTCAGACAAACGCCCTGCCATGATTGCGGGGGCTGCCGACGCCACAAAAGACCAGACCTATTTTCTGTACCGTCTGCCGTCTGAGCTCCTTGAAAAAGTGCGCTTTCCGCTTGCGCTCATGCAGAAAAAAGAAGTTTTTGAGCTTGCAAATCAGGCAAAACTTGAAGCGGCAAGCCGCGAAGAAAGTCAGGATTTTATTCCGCCGGAATATTTTGACATGCTTTTTGAAGACAAGCCGAGCGTTCCCGGAGATATAATCGATTTAGACGGACACGTTTTAGGACGCCACAGAGGAATTGAGCACTACACGATAGGGCAGCGCAAGGGACTTGGAGTTGCACTGAACTATCCCGCATACGTTCAGCACATCGACGCAAAAAATAATCTCGTAGTTCTCGCGAAAAATGATGACTTGAACTCAAATGCGCTCATTGCAGATGATTTTGTATGGCCGGCAGGCGTTGAACCGGCAGAAAGTTTTGAAGCCCTCGTAAAGATTCGTCTTGCATGTCGCCCGGCACTCGCAACCGTAGAAAAATACGTTCCGCCGGCAGAAGACACAACCGCATACGCAGGCACGCCATGGAAAATCACGTTCAAAGAACCACAGCGCGCAGTCGCCCCGGGTCAGTCCGCGGTGCTCTACGTTGACGGAGTAATCCGCGGTGGCGGCGTAATCTCTAAAACGATCGGGTGATTTACTTTGCGTTCGACATTGTGTTGTCGCCGTAGTTGTATGAGTATTCGTTGATGTCGATGAGTTCGTTTACTGTGCCACCGAATTTTTCAGAAACGGCGTAGGTTGTCGTTCTTGTGATGTTTCCTTTGTCGTCGTATTTGTAGATGATTCTCTGGCAGAGTTTGTTTGCAGCGTTGTAGGTCTGTTCTTCTGTGATTGCGTATTTTTCATCGAAGCGGAATACAACTTTCTGATTTTCTTTTACGTCTGAGCCGGAATAGGCAATTTCTGAAAGTTTGCCTGCATCGTTGTATGTGTAAGAGCGTTTCTGCTGGAGTGAACCGTCGGCGTTGTAAGAGCATACTTCTGATTCGCGACCCGTGTCGTCAAATTTCGTAATCATCTTTCCTAAGAGTGCACCGTCGGCGTTGTAATATGCTTCTTCGCTCTGTTTGCCGGCTGTCAGCTTCCAGATACTCTTGTTTACGAGCATGTCGCTTGCGTTGAATTCTGATTCTTCCGTCTTGTTTCCGTTTGCGTCATATACGGCAACTGATTTCCAGCTGATTTTTCCGTCTGAATCATATCCGATTGTTGAGGTCAGATTTCCGTTTGTGTCGTATGAATATGCGAGGCGGTCAACTACTGCGCCTTTTGCGGTGTATTCAAATGCTTCTGTCTGTTTTCCGTTTGCATCAAAGATGTGCTGGAATTTTGCTTTTGGAGAGCGATAGTATTCCCCGAATTTTTCTGTAATCGTGTACGATGTCTTTGTGTAATCTTTTACGTCTGCTGATACAGAAAGTGTTGCAGCAGAATCAAATGCGTAAACATTAAATGAAATTGCGGCAGCGGCTAAAACAAAAAGTGTCTTTTTCATTTTGTATTCCTCCGGATATTTTTGAATAGTTTGAACGAATTCCTTTTATTTTCGGCTGTTTTTTCTGCATTCTTTAGGGAACGTCGGTCAAAGTACATCTATAAATGTAACTTGTTATCGGCTTTTTATCAAATGAGAAATGCGCTGTGATAGACGATTTTTTATCTATGTCCTAAAATCTCTGCATGGACTTTTTTGAACTGAACGCATTTTTAACGCTTTCAAAGACCCTTCATTTTGCAAAGACTGCCGAAAAAGTGAATTTAAGTCCGTCCGCCCTGAGCCGCCTTATCTCCCGCCTTGAAGAAGAAGCCGGCTGCCCCCTGCTTGAACGCAGCAAACGCGAGGCTTCTCTCACGGAACAGGGAAGGCAGTTTGCAAAATTTGCAGAAACCTGCCTTCAGCAGAAAGAAGACGTTTTTACGAGATTTCATGCACCGGAAGACAGAATCACGGGAACTCTCCGCGTCTATGCTTCTGTTACGGCGTGTTATTCGATTGTGCCGCCGTTTTTGCAGAAAGTTGCAGAACAGTTTCCCGACCTTCATCTGAACGTACAGACCGGAGACCCTGCCGGAGCGATTCTCGCAGTAAAGAACGGAGAAGCTGATGTTGCAGTTGCCGCCATTCCCGAAACCGGCTTGAGCGGAATTGACTGTATTCCTATCCGCAGAACTCCGCTCGTATTTGCAGCGAGCACCGGAGGTCCTTACGAAAAAGTGACGGGCAGCCCGCAGGACATCGTTTCTTCTGTGCCGCTCATCCTGCCTAAAACAGGGCTTGCCCGCGAACGCTTTGACCTGTGGACGCAGTCGCGCAACGTAACGCCCGTAATTGCCGCCGAAACAGAGGGAAACGAAGCAATCATGGCGCTTGTCCAGTTAGGGCTTGGAATCGGGCTTGTTCCGCACATTGTTTTGACGAACGGACCATACGAAAAAGGCTTTACCTGCCACGCCGCCGGAAACGCGCTCGGCTACTACGAAGTAGGCTTTATTCAGAAGATTCAGTACACAGGCAGTGAGTCCTACAAAAAAATGCGCCGCGCGATAAATAAAATCCTGCATGAGTAGGGATAAAAAAATGGGGTATGTGCAGACCGGTCTCTGCACATACCCCGCGTAATGTCTTACCAACATTGCCTGTCTTAGTTAAATTGTCCGTCGAGCCAGTCGAATGCTACTTTTTGCTGGGCTGCAGGGAATTCATGTTCCATGCCCGGCACGATTTCCGTCTTTAGTTTTGCTTCTGCGCCGTTTACTGCCCAGATTTTGTGGACCTTTTCAAAGGCTTCCTTTGTGCCTGCTTCCGGGTTTACGCCGTCGTACTGTCCGCCGATAAAATACATCGGTTTTGGAGCGGCAAGCCCTGCAACATCAGGATAGTCTAAGAATTTTGCGATTGTAGGGTGAAGCATTGAAAATGCTGAATTTCCCTTCAACTGTCCGTCGTTCGGGATAATGTGCCCTTTCATCGTTCCAAACCAGCATACCACAATTCCGGCAGTTATGTCATCACTTAATGCGGCAAGCTGCCATGAACGGAAACCGCCCATACTGAAGCCCACGCACGCAACGCGCGTCTTATCTACCTGCGGAAGCCCTGCAAGGAATTTTGCCGCACGGCAGTCTTCCTGTGCAATGATTCCCGCAAAACTCGTGCCCATGTTAAAGAGGTTTGACCCGAGCGACTGCTGGCTTTCCGTAGAAAATCCCGGAACAGAGCGGTCGCCCCAGCCGAGTGCGTCAAAACTCAGAACGACATATCCGCGTTTTGCAAGTTCATCGCCGGGATACTGCTTTGAAAAATATATTGCAGACCAGTTTTCCGCGTTTTTCAATTTTGCAGCATCTGCTTCTGTCTTGCCGAACGGTTTTACCATCTTTTCCTTACCGATTGCGAAGTTTGAACCGTGGTCGTGCAGCATGAGGGCTGCGGGGAAGGTCTGTCCTTTCTTTCCTTTTGGAATCAGGAGATAGGCAAGAACGCGGCTGTCCTGCGAAATGTTGAATACGATTTTCTGAGCCGTATAGCCGTCGCGTTTTTCCGAATCGAGCACGACCATGTCGAACGGCGTGTCGTCTTCTTCCTGAATTATCAGTTCGCGCGCCTTTGCAAGCCCGTCTTTTTTCCACTGGACTGGGTCAACGCCGTCCTTGTAGCCCATTTTGAATGTCCAGCGGGATTTTATGTTTTCGTAAAATGTCGGAAGACAGCGGCTCGTCGCGTTAATTTCCTGAGTTACGTATTC
>CAVJKK010000183.1:0-3949 GCA_963649855.1 Anaerovoracaceae bacterium | reverse complement strand
AAAAATTTTAACCGCAGTGTCTGCCGTTTTTCTTTCAATCGGAGCAGTTTCCTGTGGTGGAAATAAAACCATTGCACGCACAGTTGCAGAAATCCAGAAATCAAAAGTAATAAAAATCGCAGTCTTCAGCGACAAAAAGCCTTTCGGCTACGTTGACGAAAACGGCGAATATCAGGGCTACGACGTTTACTTCGGAAACCGCATCGCAAAAGATCTCGGTGTAAAAGTAAATTACGTTCCGGTTGAACCTGCAAACCGCGTAGAAGTCCTTGCAACCGGCAAGGTTGACCTCGTTCTTGCAAACTTCACCGTGACCCCGGAACGCGCAGAAAAAGTTGATTTCGCCCTTCCTTACATGAAAGTTGCGCTCGGCATCGTTTCTCCGGAAAGTGCGCTGATTACTTCCCCGGAACAGCTGAACGGAAAAACTCTGATTGTAGCTTCGGGAACGACGGCAGAAACCTTCTTCTCTAAAAACTATCCTGAAATCAACCTTAAAAAGTTTGATCTGTATGCAGACGCTTACAACGCACTTCTGTCAGGACGCGGAGACGCTCTTTCAACTGACAACACGGAAGTTCTTGCGTGGGCGCTTGAAAACAAGGGCTTTGCAGTAGGAGCGGGGGCAGATTCAATCGGAAGCCTTGACGCAATTTCACCGGCGGTACAGAAAGGAAACGCTGACCTTTTGAACTGGCTGAACAGTGAAATCGTTGAACTCGGCAAGGAGCAGTTTTTCCATGCGGACTACGAGGCAACTTTAAGAAGCGTTTACGGTGCTGACTCAGACGCAGATGCCCTTGTTGTTGAAGGCGGAAAGATGTAGCCAATGCGCGAGGGATAGAAGGGGCGCGCGCAGCGCGTTGGCACGCAGGTGCCAATGAAGCGCGTAAGACGCGGAACCCCGCATAGCCCGGTGACGCGTATGCGGCACGCGCCAGAAACATAAAGACTAACTTTCGTAAACTTACTATAATGACGGCTTGACTGGTACAAACGGCCGTCATTTTTTTTGACTATGGACTTTAATTACATTCATCAGACAATTCCTCTTTTCGTGCAGGCGGCACTTTTAACTCTCAGGCTCGGGCTTGCGGGAATTGTGCTGGCAATTCTTGCGGGGATTTTCTGTGCAATCGTGCGCTACTGGAAGATTCCCGTTTTAAGGCAGATTGTCGTTGTTTATACGGAACTTTCGCGGAACACGCCGCTTTTAATCCAGCTGTTCTTTCTGTATTATGCGCTTCCGAAGCTTGGAATCATGTTTACGGGCGAGCAGTGCGGAGTCATCGGGCTGACTTTTTTAGGCGGCTCTTACATGGCAGAAACGTTCAGAAGTGCGCTCGAAACGGTCGGAAGAAGCCAGCTTGAAAGCGGAATGTGCATCGGGCTCAGCAGAATGCAGATTGTGCGCTACGTTGTGCTTCCACAGGCTTTTTCAGTGAGTATGCCGGGGCTTTGTGCCAATTTTATCTTCATGCTCAAGGAAACGTCGGTTTTCAGTGCGGTGGCGCTCGCTGACTTGATGATGGTCGCAAAAGATCAGATTGGCTTGTATTACAAGACGGAAGAATCGCTCTTTCTGCTCGTTGTTTCCTATTTTGTAATCCTGCTTCCGATTTCGGTCTTGAGTTATTTTCTGGAAAAAAGGTTGAAGTATGCACAGTTCGGAAATGTTTAGTGCCATAGCGTCGGCTTTCGGTGTAATCTTTAAAGGGCGGAATTTTATCCGTCTGCTCGGCGGACTCGGCGTTACGATTAAGATTGCGGCTGTTTCCGTTGTTTTTTCTCTTTTCCTCGGCTTTCTGTTTGGAATCGTGATGACCTTAAAAATCAGACCGGTAAAAGTCATCTGCAAGATCTACCTTGAGTTCATGCGGATCATGCCGCAGATGGTTCTTCTTTTTATCGCGTATTTCGGGCTTACCCACGCTTTTGGAATCTCGATGTCGGGAGAAGCGGCTTCAATCCTCGTCTTTACGCTCTGGGGAACGGCAGAAATGGGCGATTTAGTCCGCGGTGCACTCGAAACCATGCCGAAGCATCAGTATGAAAGCGGAAGGGCTCTTGGGCTGACGGAAAGTCAGATTTTCGTGTACATAATCATTCCACAGACGCTCAAGAGGCTTATTCCACTGAGCATGAACCTGATTACGCGAATGATAAAGACAACGTCGCTCGTCGTGTTTGTCGGCGTAATTGAAGTCGTAAAAATCGGACAGCAGATTATAGAAGCAAACCGCCTTACGATTCCCACGGCGTCGATTGCAGTCTATGCGGTGATTTTCTTCATGTATTTTATAGTGTGCTGGCCGCTTTCGTTTGCGGCATCAAAGATAGAAAAACGGCAGAAAAGCGAATAGGCAGAACTTATTCTTATTTATTAAGGAACAGAAAATGGCATTGCTTGAAATTGAAAACGTAGAAAAATCATACAGGGAAGCCGGCGGGATTTTAAAGAATATCACCCTCAGCGTTGAACAGGGCGAAGTCGTCGTAATCTTAGGCCCGAGCGGCTGCGGAAAGTCCACGCTTTTGCGCTGCATCAACGGACTGGAGTCGATTCAGGGCGGAAAAATCACGCTCGACGGCGAAGTCATCAGCAACCGTAAGAAAGACATGCACTTAATCCGCCAGCGGGTCGGAATGGTTTTCCAGAGCTATGACCTGTTCCCGAATATGACGGTCTTAAAAAATGTAATGCTCGGACCGCTCAAGGCGCAGAAACGGCAGAAAGAAGAAGTGCAGGCACAGGCAGAAAAACTGCTGGCGCGCGTAGGACTTCTGGACAAGAAAGATTTTTATCCGAGACAGCTCAGCGGAGGACAGAAACAGAGGGTTGCGATTGTGCGGGCTCTGTGCATGAACCCTGAAGTGCTTTTATTTGATGAAGTGACCGCAGCACTCGACCCTGAAATGGTGCGCGAAGTTCTCGACGTCATGATGGATCTTGCAAAAGAAAAACGGACGATGCTGATAGTCACGCACCAGCTGGAATTTGCCCGTGCAGTTGCCGACAGAATAGTTTTCATAGACGGCGGAGTTATAGTAGAAGAAGATACCCCCGAAGAATTCTTCACCGCCCCAAAAACAGACCGCGCAAAAAAGTTCTTAGAAGCCTTCACGTTTGAAAGAATATAAAAACAACCGCGCCAAAGACTGCAAACCCCACAAGAAATGTGCACGACGTCCTGTCGTGCGCATTTCTTGGTACGACTCATTAAGTAACTTTGTTAATGTTAGTTTTAAAAAGAACAGCGCCACGGATGGCGCTAAAGACTGAAATCCCCACAAGAAATGTGCACGACGTCCTGTCGTGCGCATTTCTTGGTACGACAGGACGTCGTACCTTGACTTTTTATCGTCTTGTTACGATACTTTGACCTATGAAAGTTTCCAATAAATTTACGTTAGCGCGACTGATTTTTGCTCCGGTTTTCTTCTTTCTATATAATATTCCAGTCTGGACGGGCAGCAAAATCCTTGCGTTCATTTCTGCAGCACTGATGATTCCTTCCCTGATTATCATGGAACTTACAGACTACTGGGACGGTCATTATGCCCGCAAAAATAACGAAGTAAGCGACCTGGGGAAACTTTTTGACCCTTTTGCAGATGTCATGCTGAATCTGACGGTTTTCATCTCCGCGATGAATTCTTTCGATTCAAGAATGGGCAGTTACATGCCTGTCGTAATTTTCATCCTGATTATGTACCGCGAGTTCAGTCAGAATTTCTTGAGGATGCTTGCAATCCGCCACGGAGTTGCAATTGCCGCCCGCAAGAGCGGAAAAGTAAAGACTGTTTTCTATATAATTTCCGGATTCTTTATGCTCGCTGCCGAATGTTTCATCCGCTTCGGACTGGTAGAAGTTTTCAACGTTCACCTCGGAATAGACGTTACGCAGTTCTATCCGTATGTAAAAATCGTAATCAGAACGCTGTACGT
>CAVJKK010000182.1:0-3953 GCA_963649855.1 Anaerovoracaceae bacterium | reverse complement strand
TTGTAAGAGAAAAAATTGATTTTTTCTGTAAATTGGCGACAGGGAGGTCGCTAAAGACCGAAGACCCGCAAGAAATGCGTATGCATTTATTGGACCGTGACAGGACGTCGCGCACACATTTTTCTGAGAAGTTTTTTGATTTTTTTACTTTTTCTTGAAGTATATGCAGGACTTAAATATGATGACACTTGTATTTTTGGAAAGAACATTGCTTTTACAAGGTGGTAACAGATGCTCAAAAAATTAAGGACTAGTTTTTTACTTTTAATCAGCATTTCCGCAGTTATTTTTTCTGTTTCATGCAAATTGAAAAACAGTGAAAAATCAGTAGAAATTAACGAATACGAATTTTCTGCTGATGGTACTGAAACAAAAACGAAAAATAATGACGAAATCACAATGTATCATTATTCAGAAACCCCTCCTGAAAATTTTCATGGAGCATTGCGCTCTGATTCCTATGTAACCCCAGATAAATATGAAAATGGAAGCGAAGATGAAAAATTCATATATACTGAAAAAAATGGAAAAATCCTGAAAAGCAGAGTAATTCCGTATGAAGAAGGAAAATATTCTTATAAGGCTGGTGATGAGGTAATATTTTCTCCAGTATGTACAGACTTAGAAATACAGTCACTTACGTACAATGGAAATTTAGTTATCGGTCATAAATATAAGGTTGTCCGCATAATTAATTACTATTATCTCGAACTTCTAAACGAAAAAGGCGAAGTCAGTAATCCCATCAGATTCTGCAATATTCAAAAGGTCGACACTCACGCTTGATTTGTACCAAATAAACTCTTGCCTACGTACAAAATAACTCTTCTGTGCGTACAAAATAACTCTTGTACACGTACAAAACAATTCGCTTTTTGTACGTACAACATTCTTAAAATGTACTGTCAGTGCTCAACCTGTAGTACGCACAAAAAAAAGCTGCCCGAATCAGAAGATTGCGGACAGCCATGTATATAAACGGGAACAGGCTTTGCCGTTGGTTCCCAGTAAAAAAAAGACGATACCCGAAAGCATCGTCTTTTTAGAGGCGTCTAGCAGAATCGAACTGCTCAATCACGGTTTTGCAGACCGTTCCCTTACCACTTGGGTAAGACGCCGTATTTCTCGAGTATATTAAAAATCCAGAGATATGTCTAGTTTTACGGGGTGAATATTTATAAAAATCTTATATCGCAGTGTATTCAACAGACTTTAAATTATTTAAGTAACTTCAAATAGCCTTTCGCCGGGAACCTGCCACAAGCCGCGTGGTTGAGCAAAGCTCAAGACGCGTTCGTGGACAGAACCCCGGCTACGGCTATTTGATAATTCACACAGTAATTCAAAGACTCGACATTCTGAATAATATTTTTCTCACTATATCTTACTTCCGATTTTCTGACCGTATTCTACTTTGTATTCTTTGCTGGCTTCGGCGGCTTTCTGGATTTGTTCATCAAGACGGATTCTGTTTTTTTCAAAAAGGAGGACGATTGTTGAACCGTGCAGGTCAAAATAGCCTTTTTCTTCTCCTTTCTTAAAATCGTAATCTTCGTGGTGGTTTTTTATTCCACCTACGCTGAATGCGCCTATTTCAATCTGGGCTACTTCCCCGAAATTCTGAGTATGGAGGATTGTCCAGCTGCGTCTGTTTTTTGTGTAAACCTTAAATGTCCGGCAGCACACCGGCTGAACGGAATAGAGTTTGCCTTCGATAAAATGATTTCTGTCAATCCGCCCGGAATCTATATAGCAGTAGCGGTGGTAGTCTGTGGCAGCAAGGCGGAACACAAGACAGTCTCCGCCCGCAAAGCGTCCGGAAAAATCATCGCTTTCAAAAAAATCTTTTAGCGTATAATCAAAGCCTTTTATGTTAAAAACCGCGTTTTCTTCTATCTTATAAACGCTCAGCGCACTGTCTGCCGACGCAATCAGATGCAGCGGGTCGGTGTCGGGCTTCCGCGCAGAATCTGTCCTCGTAAAAAAATCGTTAAAAGACTTAAAACGCGCGCCTTCAAAATGCGACATATCAATCTTGTTGGCTTTTATAAAATGCGGAATGTACGGAACGCTCAGAGGGCTCCGCAAAAATGCACCCATCAGCTTCGGGATTTTAAGCGTAAGGCTCAAATCATACAAAAAACGTCCGAACCGTGAACGGCACAAAAAAACTACGGACTTACTGTTGCCGGGCTCGTTGCCGTATAAATCAATCATGCTCATAGTGTACAGGCTATCCTCTGTTCTTCTTCTTTCAGCAGTTTTTCTACGTCTGCACCCCGTACGTCCAGCATTTCCGCACAAATCAGGTGAGTTTCTTTTATTCCAAAAAAGTCTTTACAGAGCGATTCTATATATCCGTAACTGTAGTCTGGAACGAATTTTCCGCCGGCGGTTGCAACGTAATAGAGTTTCTTAGCGCGGCACAATCCGCAGACGCTGCCGTCGTCGTTGTATCTTGTTACGAGACCGTTTACATAAATATTTTCGATGAACACTTTGAGCGATGCGGGGAACGAGCTGTCCCAGAACGGCGCAGAAATTACAATAGTATCTGCCCTGGCAAAAAGTCTGGCATATTTAAAACACGGCGAATCAAAATCTTTTTTGTTTATAAGTTCATCGCGTTCTGCAAGTGTTTCTTTGTTTAACGGCTCGAGTTTTTCGTCTTCCAGTTTTAATTCAATGACTTCGTCTTTTAAGGCTGAAAGAAGAAAGCGTGCCAGCCTGTCTGTCCTCGAATCTTTACGGACGGTTGAATTTATATATAAAATCACTTTTTTCTCCACTCTATGCTCAATATATCTGAATTTGCGCATCGTGCATAATCTTTTCCGTTTCATTATAATCGTTTTTTACAAGGGAACATAATATGGAAAATCTGATTTCTTTGAAAAATGTCCGCGTGCAGGATTTGCATGGAACTAAAATTGAAAATCTTGACTGGCAGATGCTACAGGGACAGGCGTGGCTCGTTATCGGACCGAACGGCGGCGGCAAGGCTGACTTTTTACAGGCTCTTGCCGGCGAAAAACAGTTCATTGAAAACGAAACAAACTCTGCCGTTCACACCGCGTTTGAAAACTCAACGGAAACTGTTTCCCTTGAACGCGCAGCGCTTTTAATTCAGGAAGAACGCGACTTAGACGAAACCGAATACATGAACAGAATCGACGAAGGACGCACCGGAAGACGCTTTATCTGCGAAGTCCTCGGCGGACCGGACGCAAAGCACAGAAATCTTCCGCTCCCGGCAATTGCCCAGAGGCTCGAAACCTTGCCGGAAGTAAAACTCTGCGGTGTTGAAAAAATACTCGACCGCGGCTTAAAGTTTATGTCCACCGGCGAAATCCGCCGCACGCTTTTGTGCCGTGCCCTTCTTTCCAGCAAAAAACTCCTTATTTTAAGCGATCCTTTTGCGGGTCTGGACGCACAGAGCCGTTCTATCCTTCTGGAATTCTTTCAGACTATAGTCGGCCGCCAGACAAAAACCGTGATTATGGCGATGGAACGCTACCACGAAATTCCGGACACAATCACGAACGTACTTGAATTTACAAAAGGAAAGGTTTCGTTCTGCGGAACTAAGGCTGACTACGAAAAACTGCTCGCAGAGCGCAACGAAAAAAAAGAAGCGGAACGCGACGTAAAAAAGGCAGAGTTTTTAAGCCAGCTCGAACAGGCGCAGTCTTCAATCGTAAGTTCGTGGGAAGTTTCAATTCCACAGACGGAAGAAAAACCGGCACAGACGTCACAAGACTCCTCAAGCCTTCCGCTCCCGCAGAAATCGCTTGTCTACATGAAAAATGTAAACGTAGGCTGGGACGGACACGAGGTTTTAAAAAACTTCAACTGGTCTGTTTTACCGCTCGAACACTGGTTTATCCGCGGTCCAAACGGCTCAGGCAAGACCACCCTGCTCGAACTGAGTACCGGCGACAACAAGCAGGTTT
>CAVJKK010000181.1:3287-3954 GCA_963649855.1 Anaerovoracaceae bacterium | reverse complement strand
GAATTCCACGTTTTCACTGTAGATTTTGAGGTTGAAGGTGATTATTACGACCTCGATTCTACTGAAGACTACAATGGAAATCGTTCATATTTCTATGAATTGAATTGGAAATCAATCAAATTCATAGAACTGAATGTTTGTGATAAGGAAGAACCTGACTATAAAGTTACTGAAGCAGACATTGCGTATATCAAGGATAAAATTATCGATTATATCCTTGAACGTTATGAGTATTATAACGTTGATGAATGTGATGTCGCTGAATGTGAGTAATCCTTGTCCGTATGGACTGGAAATATTGACAGCGTGGAATAGACACGCAACACTCTCTTATTTTTTTTGTGTAGATTGGCAAAGCGGAAAGACGCTTGACGGTTGGACAGACAACAATCTTTGAGGCAGATGTATGAAAACTTTATGCGAATACAGGGGTAAAAAATACAGCATAAGACAGTTGGCAGAACTTGCAGGTGTTCCCTATAGTCTTATGGTGTATCGGGTAAACAATTACAAAACGATTGAAGAGTGTATGAAACCTAAAAAGAATCGTGGTGGTTCAACATACGAGATATGCGGAAAATCATACACAATGTCAGAGTTGCGGAAAATTACGGGGCTACCGTCAAAAACGATTTATAACCGACTTGAGAAGTGGGGGTTAAACGAA
>CAVJKK010000181.1:0-3277 GCA_963649855.1 Anaerovoracaceae bacterium | reverse complement strand
CATAAGAGATACAAGAAGTTTGTAATCGACGGAAAGCCGTACACGATTTTTGAAATCTGCGAAATAACAGGCTGTCCGATAAAGACGGTTCGTTGGCGGTTATATCAATATGGGCTTACAGCAAAAGTGCTACAGCCGAAACAGCGGGGGTAAAATAATGGAACGAGTAATATTGTTTAACGATAGTTTTCAGAATTGGAAGAGTACGGAGATACCGCACGCACAGTTGATTTTAACCGATATTCCCTACCAGTTAGATGACAAAATGTATGGTTCAAATCCGAGTTGGTATATTGGCGGAGATAACAAGAACGGCGAATCCAAACTTGCTCATAAAAGCGCATTTGATACAGATACGAGAGGCGGATTCAGAATTGCTGAGTTTTTTCATTTCTGTTCAAATCTTTTGAAAAAAGAACCGAAAGAAACAGGAAACTCGCCGTGTATGATTTTATTCTGTGCGCTTGAACAGTTCGATGAATTGAAACACTGGGGGGGGGAGTATGGATTTAAACATTCAATTCCGCTGATATTCAAAAAGAATTATTCAGCACAGGTATTAAAAGCAAATATGCGACCTGTAGGTAATTTTGAATGTGCGTTGATTTTGTATCGGGATAAACTGCCGAAGTTCAGAAACAACGGAAGAATGGTATTTCAGAATATGGACTGGATTGACGATGACAAATCAATTCCGAAAATCCACCCTACACAGAAGCCGATAAAATTGCTTGAAAAACTGATTGCGACATTTACAGACGTTGACGATGTTGTCATCGATTGTTGCGCGGGTTCAGGAAGTAGTTTAATCGCATCTGCAAATCTAGGGCGCAGGGCTTATGGGTTTGAACTCAAAAAAGAGTTTGTGAAAGGATTTTATGAAAAGTTACTCCCGCTGGTGCAGGAAGATATTTTTATCAAGGCAGAGCGTGAGGATAAACGTCAAAGACAATTAGAATTATTTGGAGCGAAAGAATGAAATTTGAAAACACTAGAGTATTCGGATTTGAAAATGCAATTATCGGTATGCGATTACCGATGTGCAAAGATTTTCCAGAAGCACATGATACACGTTCAGGTGGCAATAACAGCACCGCTCTACTGGTGGAAAGAAGCAGATACTTACAAGATTGCAACTGTAACGAACTCTACAAGCACTATGCACAAACTTACAACAACACCAATAACAATAGATTGTTTTGAAATGGAAGATTTTTCAGATGTTCGTTTTGACGAAGATGACTGTTATGGAATGTTGAAAACATATTGGGATAGCACGATTTATATGTGCGTGCTTCTTAAACAGAAGTTTAACGAAACAAAAGATAAACGCTACTGGAAAGAACTGATTAGACTTTTGCCTGAATCTTGGTTGCAGACAAGAATGTTTGACTGCAATTATGCAACATTAAGAAATATTTACAGGTGGCGAAAAAATCACAAGTTAGTCGAGTGGCATAAGTTCTGCGAATGGATTGAGTCCTTGCCGTACAGTAAAGAACTGCTTACTGACGGAGAGGTCAATTTTTAATGTGGAGTAATGTGTACTCCATGGAGTAACTAAGCAACCTTGCCCGTATGGGCTGGTAATATACGGCGGTGTGGAAAGACACACGCAAGATTTTTTTTAATTTATGTTGGCAAGTCGGAACTAGACGGCTGACAGTCGGACAGACGACAATATTTTTTGAAAAATACAGGGAGATTAAAATTATGGAAAAAGAAATTGTAGCAGTCAGCAAACAGGTAGTGCTTGGAAAAGAATTTGAGATTTATGGCGACTTTGAGAATCCGCTGTTCCTTGCGAAAGATGTAGCGACTTTAATTGAACATTCAAATGTTTCAAAAATGCTTTCAAAAATCGATGAAGATGAAAAGGGTGTATACAATGTATATATCACATCAAATGAATCTGATGTAACTAATGGTTATATCACATCAAAAGCAAGAAAAACACAGGAAATGTTATTTCTTACAGAAAACGGATTATATGAAGTTTTAATGCTTTCAAGAAAACCGATTGCAAAACAGTTCAAAAAGGCGGTTAAAGAACTGCTGCACAACTTAAGAACAAATAAAGTTGTAATCACTTCACAAAAAACAAAAGAAGAACTTGAAAACGAAAGAAAGCGATTAAATCTTGAGGCTTACAACGCACTTCACAACCTTGCAGATATGTACAGACCTAAGAACGAAAGTTACGGACAGATTCTTGACGCTTATGCAACAAAAGAACTCTCTGGAGAATTTTTGCTTCCACTTCCGGAAACAGAAAAAACATATTCAGCAACTGACATCGCAAAAATGCTGAATGTAAGTTCAAACTTTGTCGGCAAGATTGCAAATAAAAACAATTTAAAAAATAAAGAATACGGAATGTATGTAATGGATAAATCAAAGTATTCGACAAAAGAAGTACAGACGTTCAGATACAACGAAAAAGGCTTTAACAGAATAAAAGAACTGGTAATGGAAGCATAGGAGAAAACAAAATGACAAAGGGAGGTAAATATGTTTGATTACTACGAATTACTAACGCTAAAAGCAAGTGTTGAGTACACTCAGCAGAATAATGCTGAACTGAACTTACAGCCCTTGCTGAATAAAATTCTTGAACTGGTAGAGAAAGCAAAATGAAAATTATCGGATTTGCTTTTCTAGTAGGAATGATTGCATTTCTTTTGAAATGCGTTGTTCAGATTTTATTTGATTTATTTTATGACGGAGATTTAGATGACGACAACACTTAAATGCGAAATGTTTAGAGAATCGCAGGAAATTGCTGATTTTGTGAACTCAAATGAAATATCGAGAGAAAACATACAGTCGATTACAAGTATCGGCGATGTATTTGTAATTTTCTATTGGGAGGTAAATGTATGACACTGGAAATGAAATTGATTACAGCAGTGTTTATGCTGGTTATTGCAACGTGGGCGATGATAATTGCCAAGTTCTTCGAGTTGCGAGATGAAATCAGAACACTTGAAGATTACACAGCAAGCGGTATTCAACGGGTAGAAAAAATCGCCAAAGGTGAAAAAATTACTGGCACAAAAATCGATAAAGAAACGGACAGCGACAAGACAATCTATCCGTTCAATTATGTTGAAGTAACAACAACTAAACCTGCGGAATCTGACGTGCGTTCTTACAATGTAGGCGATAGTGATTACAGCAAGCATAAGACGCAACCGTGGGATTTATGGTGTGAGTATAAGTTAAACCCGTTTGACGCTGACATCGTTAAACGAGTTTTAAGGCACAAAAAGACCGA
>CAVJKK010000180.1:0-3981 GCA_963649855.1 Anaerovoracaceae bacterium | reverse complement strand
TCTTCGCCGTCGTCGTAGAACTGTTCTAAGAAGTCGTTCAGGGCGCGGTATTTTGCTTCGTCTCTTTTCCGGGCTTCTTCCGTGCGGCCGTCGATTATGAAGTTGTCGATGTATTCTTCAATCAGCTGGATTATAAAACAGAAGTCGTCGTCTTCGAGGATACAGAGTGCCGTTACGTCGGTAACCTGCGGCAAAAGTTTATTGAGCTTTAGAATTGCGTCGTCGTATTCTGCAGCGACCTTTGAGTTTGCTTCGTCCGTGCGGGTAATTGCATTGCGTTCTTCGAGCAGCTGCGCATGTATTTTTTCAAGTGTTTCAGTTAAAAGTAAGTCTTCGTCGTCCATACCAGAAATTATATGAAAGCGCCGTTTTTTTACAAGTTTGAAAAATCGGTTTATAATTAACCTTAACCTCGAGTTTTTGAATCACTGTGTAAATTGCCAAAAAAAGGCACAGGTAAACACGGTGGTTGAGCCTGTCGAAACCACCAGTACGCTTGATTTCGACGGGCTCAATCGGTGCTATGATGACAGAACCGACCGAAAGCCTTTTTAGACGGCTACTTTCAAAACCCCGACATTCAGGCTAAATACAAAAGAGCTGGTTTTACTGAAATCCGGCTTTTGAACATTTAAGGAAAAAATATGGCACGGTCAAAAATCGTTGTTCTTGATTTTGGTTCACAGTATGCGCACTTGATTGCAAAACGCTTTCGTGCGATGGGCTTTTATTCTGAAATTGCACTTCCAGGTGCAGATCTTTCAGTCTTTGAAAATGCGAAAGGCATAATTTTAAGTGGCGGACCTGCTTCCGTTTACGAAGAAAACGTTCCGGATTTTAACAAAGAAATCTTAAACCTCAACATTCCGATTCTGGGACTCTGCTACGGTCATCAGCTTATGGCACAGAGTTACGGCGGAAACGTAGGCAAGGCAAAGGTCGGCGAATTCGGTCACGCAACCCTGATTCAGACAGAAGCCGGCAAAGCTTCCCCGCTTTTCAAGGGAATCAGCGCAGAAACTCAGGTCTGGATGAGTCACCAGGACGAAGTCCTGCAGGCTGGAGACGGCTTTGAAGTAATCGGCTCAACAAAAGACTGTAAGGCAGCTGCATTGCAGAATCTTGCAAAAAAAAGATTTTCGCTTCAGTGCCACTGCGAAGTAAAAGACACGCCGGAAGGCAACCAGATCTTTAAGAATTTTGCAGAAATCTGCGGAATGGAAGTAAACTGGGACGAAGACACGGTTCTTGCCCACATTCTCGAAACAATCAAAGCAGATGCAAAAGACAAGAACGTCCTTCTTTTCCTGAGCGGCGGAGTTGATTCAACTGTTGCATTCGCACTCTTGAACAAGGCACTCGGTCAGAACAGAGTCTTGGGGCTCCACATCGACAACGGTTTCATGCGCAAGAATGAATCTAAAAACGTTGAAAAAGCTTACCACGAGCACGGCTTCAGAAATTTTGCAGTAAAAGATGCATCGGAAAGTTTCTTAAACGCAATCAAAGGTCTTACAGACCCGCAGAAAAAAAGAATGGCGGTCGGTGAAAACTTCATTGCTGTACGCGACGCATTCGTAAAGGAACAGAATCTTGACGAAAGCAAGTGGATGCTCGCACAGGGCACGCTCTATCCAGACATCATCGAATCAGGCGGAACAAAAAACAGCCGTACAATCAAAACCCATCACAACCGCGTCGAAGGAATTCAGAAACTCATTGCACAGGGAATGATCATCGAGCCGTTGAAAGACCTCTACAAAGACGAAGTCCGCTCAATCGGCAAAAAATTAGGTCTTGCAGATGAACTCGTAATGCGTCATCCGTTCCCTGGTCCAGGACTTTCAATCAACGTTCTGTGCTCAGACGGCTCATTCAGCAGCAAAGACAGCGAAGAACTTGAAAAAGCACAGAAAGAACTTGACGGCGTTGTAATCGACCAGTTCTGCCCGCACTGCACGCAGGATTTGAAGCGCACGGTTCTGCCGGTACGCTCAGTCGGAGTTCAGGGAGATTTCCGCACATACCGCTTTCCGGCATGCTTAACGTTCAGAAACGAAGGAGACGGATTCTACCACATTCCGAAAAAGCGCGAAAAAATCGAAAGCTGTTCTTCAAGAATCACGAACGAAGCGCAGTTCTTAAACCGCACGGTCATCAAACTCTATCAGAAACCGGAATTAAAAGACGAAGATTTGAAAATTCAGGAAGGATACTGCGACCGCCGGCGCCTTGACCAGCTGCGCGAAGTCGACAACATTGTCCTTACGGAACTGCACAAAAACGGACTCTACAATTCAATCTTCCAGCATCTGACAATTGACCTGCCGTATGCTTCAGCAGCAGACCACGCAAGTTTTGTACTCCGTCCTGTCTGCTCGGAAGACGTAATGACAGCGCGTTTTGCATGGCTTCCGATGGACATTTTAAAGGAAATCACAAGACAGATTGCAGCCCTGCCGTTTGTAGATGCGCTCTACTTTGACGCAACGAACAAACCGCCGGCAACATTCGGCTGGGAGTAAACATCTGCTTGCGCCATTCGTGGCGCAGTGCACAGCGCAAATAACCATAAAAAAAGCCCCGCTCAACGCGAGGCTTTTTTCATTCACAGGCAAGACTTAGCAGTTTTCTGCAAAGTATTTGCACCTTCGCAAGCGAAGGTGGCCACGAAATTGCAATGCAATTTCGTGCTCTAATCAACTAGCAGTTTTCTGCAAAGTATTTAATTGTTCTTACCATCTGGCTTGTATAAGAGTTTTCGTTGTCATACCATGAAACAACCTGTACCTGGTATGTATCGTCAGAAATCTTAGAAACCATTGTCTGAGTTGCATCAAAAAGTGAACCGTAGCGCATTCCGATTACGTCTGAAGAAACGATTTCGTCTTCGTTGTAACCGAAAGATTCTGTAGATTCAGCTTTCATTGCAGCGTTGATAGCTTCTTTTGTAACTTCCTTGTTTGTCTTGATTACGGCAGTCAGGATTGTTGTAGAGCCTGTCGGAACTGGAACACGCTGAGCTGAACCAATCAGTTTTCCGTTCAATTCAGGAATTACAAGACCGATAGCCTTTGCAGCACCTGTTGAGTTTGGAACGATGTTCTGTGCACCAGCACGTGAACGGCGGAGGTCACCCTTTCTCTGTGGACCATCAAGAATCATCTGGTCACCAGTGTAAGCGTGGATTGTAGACATAATTCCGCTCTGGATTGGAGCATAGTCGTTCAATGCTTTAGCCATTGGAGCCAAGCAGTTTGTTGTACAGCTTGCAGCAGAAATGATTTTGTCGTTCTTTGTAAGTGATTTGTGGTTTACATTATAAACGATTGTTGGAAGATCGTTTCCAGCAGGAGCTGAAATTACAACTTTTTTAGCACCAGCTGTAATATGAGCAGAAGCCTTTTCTTTTGATGTATAGAAACCTGTACATTCAAGAACTACATCTACTTTGTTTGCAGCCCAAGGACAGTTAGCAGCATCTTTTTCTGCAGAAATCTTAATTTCTTTTCCGTCTACGATGATAGAATTTTCTGTAGCAGAAACTGTATGTTTTCCTTCGCCAATGCGACCCATAAATCCGCCCTGTGCTGTGTCATACTTTAAAAGGTGAGCGAGCATTTTAGGACTTGTTAAATCGTTGATTGCAACTACTTCATAACCATCAGCTTCAAACATCTGACGGAAAGCCAAACGACCAATACGGCCAAAACCATTAATAGCAACTCTAACTGCCATGGATATCTCCTAATAAAAAAAATTCTTTTTTATAAAGATAATAAATTTATAAAAAAAAGTCTATAATTTTTTTTAATTTCAGATTTTACGAAAGATTTTATAAAAAAATGAAAAAATTTAAATTTTTTATATTTTTACCGTTGACACAAAATCTTAAATAAGATATTATAAGAACATCAACGCCGCAATAGCTCAGTTGGTAGAGCGCCGGACTGAAAATCCGTATGTCGTTGGTCCGATTCC
>CAVJKK010000179.1:0-3987 GCA_963649855.1 Anaerovoracaceae bacterium | reverse complement strand
ATCTTAGGAAGCGGAAAAATCAGCCTCAAGGTTGAAAACGGCACACAGAGCGCAATAAAACAGCCTGTGCCGCCGGTTGAAAAAACAGAGAAAATTGACGACATAGAGCCTGTTGACGAATTGGAAGAAGTTGAAGAAGCGGAATCTGTTGAGGAAGTTGAACCAGCAGAAGAAATTGAACCGTTAGAGGAAGTTGAAGAAGTAGAACCGATTGAAGATTTGGAAGAAGTTGAACTGGCAGAAGAAATTGAAGACGCAGAATCGGTTGAAGAACTCAAAGAAGTCGAACCAGTTGAAGAGGTTGAGACAGTAGAAGAAGTCGAAGAAGCAGAACCGGTTGACGCCGTTGAGCCTGTAAAAGAAGTTGCAGACGATGAAACAGCTTCAGACGGGAATGGCGTAATTTCTGAACCGGCTGTTGAAATAACCGACGTTGCTCTTGCAGAATTCATCGATGAAGAACCTGCAGTGCCAGAAAGTCAGCCGGAGTCGGAAACACAGACTGAAACGACCGATATTTCTCTTTCTGATTTTTTTGATGAAAAAGAGAACGTGCCGGCGGCTGAAACGCCGGAACTTCCTGCAGAACAGATGCCGGAAGATTTTCTTGAAGAAGAAATCGGATTCGGTGTGCCGGAACAGCAGAACGGCTCAAAAACCGAAGATGAAAACTCCTGCATAAACAACGACTTTAAGGTTGAAGCAATGGACTTTTCGTTCCTCGATAACGAAGATTTTTCAGAAAAAACTGATGATATTCAGAAAAGTGCAGGTGACATTCAGCCGGCTGTCGAATTTTCGGATTCAACTGGTGATATTGATGTTATTTCTGAACCTGAACCTCTTGAGCCGGTGGAAACTGCTTCCTCCCTTGAAAGCCTTTCCGGTCCGTCGGCGAACCAGCCGTTTATGTTTGCGAAATTCGGCGCGAATAACAATCATGTGACGGAACTTACTCCGCTTAATTCGCAGGTGATTGTCGAAACTGAGGATGGAACTTTCCAGATTCAGGGAAAGCCTGAATTGTCGGATATTGTCCTCGACCAGAACCTCGCTGAACTCGTTGAATCTGTCTTAAAGTAATTTCTTTTACGTCGGGGATAGCCGGGCGCGCGAAGCTCGTTGTGATTGTGATTTTTATAAACAATCGCTAAAATGACTTTTCGGGAAAAATTATGGTTATTGAACTCAAAAATCTTGATAAAAATTATAAAAGCGACTCGTCTGCGCCCGTTCATGCGGTGAATAACGTCAGCCTGCACATTCCGTCGAATCAGATATTCGGCATTATCGGAAAATCTGGGGCGGGAAAGTCAACGCTTGTGCGCCTTATAAGCCTTCTTGAAAAACCGGATTCGGGCGAAGTGTGGTACGACAATGAACGCGTTGACAATTTGAGTCAGAAAGATTTAATTGCACGCCGCCGCAGAATCGGAATGATTTTTCAGAATTTCAACCTGTTTTCAAGCCGCAACGCTGAACAGAATATCGCCTATCCTCTTGAAATCTGCGGAGTTCCAAGAAATCAGATTAAAAAACGCACTGCGGAACTCCTCAAGCTTGTAGGACTTTCAGACCGCGCAAAATCTCCCGTGAGCAAACTTTCGGGCGGTCAGAAGCAGAGAATTGCAATTGCCCGTGCACTTGCGAATAACCCAGACATTCTTTTTTGTGATGAAGCGACTTCTGCCCTCGATCCGCAGACGACGCATCAGATTCTCGATTTAATCCGCGAAATTCAGAAAAACATGAATCTTACGGTTGTCATGATTACGCATCAGATGGAAGTTGTGCGCGATGTATGTTCGCAGGTTGCTGTCGTTCATGACGGTCAGATTGTTGAACAGAATACGGTTCAGAATATTTTTCTGAATCCGAAAAGCAGCGTTACAAAAGATTTTCTGCAGCGCATTACGAGCAATCAGACGCAGCAGAGTGATGATTTTATCCGCTGGAGTTCTGTTGCGGGCCGCTATACTTTAAAATTCGTAAATGAAAAAACGGACGAACCTGTAATTTCTGAGCTCGTCAAAAAATTCAACCTTGACGTAAATGTCTGTGCCGGTGGTGTGCAGCTTGTGCAGGGGCAGAAAATCGGCAGAATGAATGTGGATCTTGCCGGCAGTGAAGAACAGATTGAAAAAGCGATTGACTATTTGAGACAGACTGGCGTGGAGGTAGAAAAGAATGAGTCAGATAATTAGTCTTGTTGGAGTTTCCACCCTTCAAACTCTTGAAATGGTATTTTTTTCTACGCTTTTTGCGGTAATCATCGGATTTCCTCTTGGAATTCTGCTTTTTGTTACGGGACCGAACGGAATCATGCCGAAACCGGTTTTCAATATGATTTTGAGCCGTATAATCGACATTCTTCGTTCTTTTCCGTTTGTAATCCTGATGATTGTGCTTCTTCCTTTTACGCGTTTTGTCCTTCATACGGCAATCGGAACGACGGCGACAATCATTCCTCTGAGCCTTGCGGCAGCCCCATTTGTTGCCCGTGTAATTGAAACTGCCCTCATTGAAATTGACCCGGGCGTTATTACAGCAGCGAAAGCGATGGGCTCGACAAACTGGCAGATAATCAGAAAAGTTTTAGTTCCAGAAGTTTTGCCTTCAGTTGTGAGCGGGATTACACTCACAATCATCAATTTGATTTCTTATTCTGCAATGGCAGGAACTTTGGGCGGTGGCGGACTTGGTGACCTTGCAATCCGCTACGGCTATCAGCGTTTCAGAACGGACATCATGCTGGCGTCGGTTGTCGTAATCATTCTTCTGGTAGCCCTGATCCAGTTTGCAGGCACAAGACTTTCCGAAAGAATCTTAAAGAAAAGATAGATTTTTGAATCAGGTGACCTGTCTACTGTAATTCGCTCTGCATGACCTGCACGAACAGATACAGTTTTTTGTAGACTTCAATTCCCAGCTGGTCAATCGGATGTTCGGCAAAGCGCTCAAGTTCCTTCCAGTTTATGATTACTTCGCCTTTGCCTTTCTGATGGTCTTCGATAACCGATTTTAAGATTTTTGCAAATCCAATCATCGCTTTTGTCGCATTTATGAGGTATTCGCGGGCGAGTGCATTTACGTCGCGCAGTGTCGTGTGGATTATGTTTGTTGCTTCGCGGTCTCTGTCTGTGCGTGGCAGAAGCGTTTTTATTTTTTTGCCGGTTTCTGCTTCTTCGCTTAAAGTTGTGTCAAAAGAAGCAATCGAGTCGCTGGATTCCATCAGAACATGGAAGAAGGTGCTCATTTCCGTTGAAAGCTGCGCAGATGCCCATTTTCCGCGGATTAAAATTAAATCAGCGTATTCGCGTACATCCCGCTTTACGAATTCTACAAGAAAATACTTCAAATAATTGAGCGGAGCCGCGTATTCAAAACTTCCGAGGTTCTTTTTCTCTAGTGCGGCACTTTTTTCTTTCGTGTAGTTTTTGAGTGCGTTTATGTTGTTTGTGTTGAAAATCTGAACCAGAAGTCCGTCGATTTTTGAGTTTTTCTGCTCACTTTCCAGTTTTTTGATTGAATTTCCAACCTGTTTTTTTGTTGATTCAATAAAACCTTCAACCACGTGTTCTTTTTTCTCTAAAACGTCGGTGGCGTACGAAGGATCTTTTGTTGCAAGCTGAATCATCATGTCGAAAACCCTTGAATCCCGAAGCTGCGTCAAACGCTGAACTACTTTGTTCCACTGTCCGGGTTTTACAGGCTCAGTTCCGCGGCTTGCCTTGAACATCTGCATCAGATCGTTCCAGTCTTCATCAAGCGGAAGCGAATAGAGAATTTCCGCGAAGTTCTTCAAATCTTCGGAAATGTATGCGCCCTCAATTGCTTCAAATTTTGGGGAACGGTTGAATTCTCCTTCCCGCAGCGTTTTATCGAATTTCTTCAATAGAAAATAAAAATCGTAAAGACAGAAAGTTTTAAAACTAAGGAGTTTTGTGTAAAGGGCGTCAATTTTAGCGATTTTGTCCGCATCAAATT
>CAVJKK010000178.1:0-4013 GCA_963649855.1 Anaerovoracaceae bacterium | reverse complement strand
ATTTCGAGTTTTTGAAATTAGCAGTTTAAAAAAAGGCTCTCGGTCGGTTCTGTCATCAAACAGAGGAGGCAAGTATGCCAAGCTCTGTTTGTGCCAGCCCCTCCCTACGCCTTTTTTTGACAATTTATACAATAATTCAAAAACTCGACATCAGGCTAGAAAAAATGTCAAATAGCCGTAGCCGGGGTTCTGTCCACGAACGCGTCTTGAGCTTGTCTCAATTACGCGGCTCGTGGCAGGTTCCCGGCGAGAGGCTATTTGAATTTATTGTAAAAACTCGAAGTTAGGGCTAGATAATAACTTTATTTCTTTGTTTTGAAAATTACTTTTGATTTTTTCATCCAAAAATAAAAAACTTGAGAATTCTGGAAAACGTGCCAATAATAAAAATACTGAATTATCCAAAAAAATTATAAATCTTAAAATTACCGGAGAAAGAATGAACTTACAGGAATTCTATCAGTCTGCTGGTGGCAGCGCTTCAGATACGGTTGCCCGTCTTGGCGGCAATGAAGAAATCGTCAGAAAGTTTCTGACGAAGTTTCCTTCAGACACAAGTTTTGCAGAACTTGTCCGCGCTCTCGACTCAGGCGACACCCAGACCGCTTTCCGCATGGCACACACCTTAAAGGGAATTGCTGCAAACCTCGGTCTTGAAACGCTCTTTAACCGCGCTTCTGCCGTAACGGAGTTTCTGCGCTCCGGCGAGTGCATCCCGGCAAAAAATGCAATGACAGAACTTTCTGCGGAATATTCCCGCGTCACAAAACTCATAGAAAATTTAACAGGAGACGTATGAATTCAACTTTAAGCAGTTACCTTTTAAGCGTCGGTTTCATGATTATCATTCTGGGAGTTATTGCAATCAGGGCGTACATGGCAATCACCCAGAAAAACAGCCGCAACAGATGTTTTACACTGCTTGTTGCAACCGGCTGTTACGTCCTTATGGACGCTGCCTTTATCATCTGTCATTTTTCACAGAAACTGTCGCCTTTCGTCTGGGACACGGTTGCATTTTTCTTTTACGTCGTTTATGTTTTGCTACCTTTCGTGTGGTACATCTTTGTCCGCAACTTTGTCGGAAGCACTTTCGGCCCTTTAATCCGCCGGCTTGAGTGGATTCCCCTTGGAATTCTGCTTGGAATGGTAGTTGTAACGCCTTTTACAAACCTTCTGTGGTCAGTCTCTGCGGAAGGTGCTTACTCCAGAGGTGCAGGCTTCCTTCTTTTTTCATGCCTTAACTATTTTTATTACCTTGCGCCTTTAATCGACATCGTAATCATCATTTTTAATAAAAACATCAAAAACGAACCTTACATTTTTCTTTCAATCTTCATTTCGCTCATTCCTCTGATTGGAGCAATAATCAACATTGCGGTCATTCCCGTCGGAACGATTTTCCCTTTCCAGCCGTTCTGCTCTGTGGTGGTCGCCCTGCTCGGATTCTGTTTTATTGCGTCAAAAGATACCGACGATCTCAAGGAACAGCAGAAAGAAGCGATACAGCTTGCGCTTTCAAAGGCAGAAGCAGCAAGTCAGGTAAAGACGCGATTTCTTTCTGATATGAGCCACGATATCCGCACGCCAATGAACGCAATTATAAACCTTACAGACCTTGCCCTTAAAGAAAAAAATCCAGAACTTGTACATAACTATCTTGAAAAAATTAAAATTTCGAGTGACTTTCTGCTTGGTCTCATCAACGACATTCTTGATATGAGTCGCATTGAAAACGGAAATCTTTCGCTGCACAAAGAAAACCTTACGCGCACAGAATTTCTTAAAATGGTTGATACCGTAATTCAGCCGCTCATCGAAAAGAAAAAGATTAACTTCCATCAGGAATTAAGACCCGGCAAGTACACAATCAGCGTAGACAAACTTCGCTTTAATCAGATTTTCTTTAATCTTTTGTCGAACGCCGTAAAATACACTCCGGACGGTGGCGATGTTTGGTTTGAAGTTGACAATACAGAAGTAGAAAACGGCCGCTTAAAAATAAAATTCGTTGTCCGCGATAACGGAATCGGTATGAGCGAAGATTTCTTAGAGCATCTTTACGAGCCTTTCGCCCGGGAAGAAAGCGATCTGAATATCAGAACACAGGGAACGGGGCTTGGACTTTCAATCGTAAAAAGACTTGTAGATTCCATGGACGGAACAATCACCGTAAAAAGCAAGTTAGGCGAAGGAACGGAATTTGTTGTTACTTTTTATGTTGATATTGTTGCCAAAGTTGAACTTGAGTCTCCAAAAGAAAATCACGAAGACTCATTCAATCTTGAAGGGCTTAAAATCCTGCTTGTAGAAGACAACGAACTTAACACTTACGTAGAAAAAATTCTTCTTGAAAAAGAGGGCTGCGTTGTTACTACGGTGGATAACGGCAAAAAGGCGGTTGACCTGTTCTGTGCAAAGGATGAAGGCACTTTTGACGTTATTTTAATGGACGTGCGGATGCCAGTCATGAACGGACTTGAAGCTGCAAAACTGATCCGCAGCAGCGGAAAGAAAGACGCAAAAACAATTCCTGTCATTGCAATGACGGCAGACGTTTTTGAAGATGCTGAAATGAAAACTGCCGAAAGCGGAATGAACGCTCATCTTTCAAAACCGCTCGATGCAGAAAAACTGTACAAAACACTGAAAGAATTTACCCCCCCCGTGTATAGTATACCCGGAAGGAGCGGAAGCAACAGAAATAAACCTTAAAAAAAGCAAAACGGAGTAAAAAGTATGGAGAAAAACAAGATTCTTATTGCAGACGATTCTAAACTGAACAGAGAAATGCTATCAGAAATGCTTGGCAGCAAGTACGACTTTGTCTATGCGGAAAACGGGGTTGAAGTCATAGACACAATCCGCGGAAAAAACGACATCGACCTTATTCTCCTGGATATAAATATGCCGCAGATGGACGGCTTTGAAGTCCTCCGTATTATGAATGAGCGCCATTTTATCGAAGAATTCCCGGTAATCATAATTTCAGCGTCTGACAGTGCGGATTTTGTAAATCAGGCGTATCAGCTTGGCGCAGTTGACTACATTTACCGTCCTTACAACGCAATTGTAGTGCAGCGGCGTGTAGAAAATACTCTTTTAATGTACTCGAATCAGAAAAAACTTCAGCAACTGGTTATAAATCAGGTTTACGACCGGGAGCGCAACAACAATTCAATGATAAGCCTTTTGAGCAACATCGTTGAATCGCGCAACCAGGAACTTGGCAGCCACACGCTCAACGTGCAGATGGGAACGGAACTTCTGTTAAAAGAACTCGTAAAGCTCACTCCGCAATACAATCTTTCAAAGAGCGACATAGCTCGCATTTCTTCCCTTGCAGCCCTGCACGACGTCGGGAAAATCAGAATTCCTGAAAGCATTTTGAACAAGCCGGGCAAACTTACTCCGGAAGAATGGAAGATAATGCAGAGTCACACGGTGGAAGGCGAAAGCATCCTCAAAAATTCAATGCCGGAACAGAATAACAGTTTTATCCGCGACGCCTGCGACATCTGCCGGTGGCATCACGAAAAGTACGACGGAAAAGGCTACCCCGACGGACTTGCGGGAGATAAAATTCCAATTTCGGCATAGGTTGTTTCCATGGCGGACGTTTACGACGCACTTACAAGCGAACGCTGCTATAAAAAAGCCTTCAGCCACGAAACTGCAATTCAGATGATGCTGAACGGAGAGTGCGGTGCATTCAATCCGCTTCTCCTTGAATGTCTTAAAAAAATCTCGGGAGAACTGAAGAATTTTAAGGAAAACGGCAAAGTCTACGATTTTGAAAACGCTGCTTCTTACGTTATAGACGAAGTATTTGCAAGTAATTCTCTGCCAGCCAGCAATGCGCTGCGCCGGATGCTGGACAATGAACGGATTAAAAAAGAATTCTTCATGGAATGCGCCGATGGAATCAAGTTCGAATACGACAAGCTTATGAAAAAAGCCTCGTTCATCTACAAAAAGTGCAACAGCAGTGGCGAAGAAGCCGTACACAAAAC
>CAVJKK010000177.1:0-4028 GCA_963649855.1 Anaerovoracaceae bacterium | reverse complement strand
ATCGGCGGCTGCGTCTACATGGCAAGCGTTACAGCCGGCATCAGCTGGTTCGGCTCACTCCTTTTCTGCGGCGGACTTTTCGCAATCTGCGTTTACGGATTCAACCTCTACACCGGCAAAGTCGGCTACATCGCATACAATTTTAAAGACGGCAGCTACTGGGCACTCGTTGCCTTAGTCTGCGTCGTAAACCTTCTTACCACATTTTTAATCGGAATCATAGCCGGAAAATATTTTCCGGCAATAAGGGAAAGCGCCTGCAAGGCATACGCCGCAAAACTTTCAGCCCCGCTCGCAAAGTCATTCATTTCTGCCGTTTTCTGCGGAATCCTCATGTTCCTTTCAGTTGATACATGGAAAAAAGGACAGAAAACCGGACTTTTCATCTACGTTCCGGTCTTCATCATCGCAGGATTTGACCACTCAATCGCAAACTCATTCTACAACGGCGTCGCACTGAACGCAGACACCTTCACGCTCAAAAACTTAATCCTCGTGCTCACAGTCGTAGCAGGCAACGGAATCGGCGGCTGGATATTCCCGCTCCTGACGAAAAATCAGGACAAAAGCGAAGAAAAATAATTTCACGAGCCGGTCAGACGCCTTTTCGCGTTATGAAATTATTTCACGAGCCGGTCAGACACCTTTTCGCGTTATGAAATTATTTCACGAGCCGGTCAGACGCCTTTCCGGCTTATGAAATTTTATAAACGCCCCGCCAGAGCATTTTCACGTTGTTTTTTTTCGTCTTTTTAACCGCTGCGGACTGATTTGGTGATATAATTTTTCTGTACATTCTGGATTTTATGATTTCATAAAACTGCAGAATGTATTTTTAACGGCTGAATGCCGGTTTTTTAAGTACTATGTGAATTGCCGTAAAAAAGGTACAGGGAGAATGTCAATAAAAATTGTCCGTTATTAAAAAGGATGTCAAATAGCCGTAGCCGGGGTTCTGACCACGAGCATGTCTTGAAACTGTGCCACGGATGGCGCAAAAACTCTGTAAACCGCAAGAAACGCAAGTTTCTTGGCACGACACGAGGTCGTATAGGTTCCCGGCGAGAGGCTATTTGAACTTTTCTAGTAATTTGAACAAAAATAATGACAGAACCGACCGCAAGTTTCTTTATGGCAGAAAACTGCAAAAAACCGGATTTAAGTCTGATTTCAATCAGAAAGAGGAATTTTATGTCTGTTTTATGGGAAAATCTGAACAATCTTGAATCTTACAGAAAACTTGAATCGCTCAAAGGCGCAGTAGACCTCAAGCGCGAACTTGAAGGCGAAAAAGGCGCAGAACGCGTAAAAAAATGTTCCGTAAAGATGGGCGCAGGACTCACCTACAATTACGCAGCAAAACAGGTAAACGAAAAAGTCCTGAAAGTCCTTGCCGAACTTGCAGAAGAAGCACAGCTCACGCAGAAATTTGAAGCAACATACAACGGCGAAATCGTAAACACCGGCGAAAAACGCATGGTTCTGCATCACCTTACGCGCGGACAGCTCGGAAAAGCCGTAATCGCAGACGGTACGGACAAACGCGGTTTCTACAGAAATGAACAGAAAAAAATCGCAGACTTTGCAGAAAAAGTTCACTCGGGGAAGATTGCAAACGCAGCCGGCGAAAAGTTTACGACCGTCGTTCAGATTGGAATCGGCGGCAGTGATTTAGGTCCTCGCGCAATGTACCTTGCACTCGAAAACTGGGCAAAGGCAAACGGAACTTTCAAAATGGAAGCGAAATTCATTTCAAACGTTGACCCGGACGATGCCTCTGCAGTCCTCAAAAGCATCGACCTTCCGCACTCGCTTTTCATCCTCGTTTCAAAATCAGGCACAACCCTCGAAACCCTGACTAACGAAGCCTTCGTAAAAGACGCACTCAAAAAGGCAGGCCTGAATCCCGCAAAACACATGATTGCCGTAACTTCAGAGACTTCCCCGCTTGCAGACAACCCTGACTATCTTGCAGCTTTCTACATGGACGACTACATCGGCGGACGCTATTCTTCAACTTCCGGCGTCGGTGGAGCAGTCCTTTCGCTTGCCTTCGGTTCAAAAGTATTTGCAGACTTTCTGGACGGAGCAGCAGAAGAAGACACTCTTGCATGCAGCGCTTCAATTTACGAAAACCCTTCAATGCTCGACGCTTTAATCGGAATCTACGAGCGCAACGTGCAGGAATACCCGGCAACGGCAGTCTTACCGTACAGTCAGGCATTGAGCCGCTTCCCTGCCCACCTGCAGCAGCTCGACATGGAATCAAACGGAAAGTCGGTAAACCGCTTCGGACAGAAAATCGACTATGTGACGGGACCTGTAATCTTCGGAGAACCGGGAACAAACGGTCAGCATTCTTTCTACCAGCTTCTGCATCAGGGAACGACAATCGTACCTCTTCAGTTCATTGCATTTAAGAAAAACCAGACAAAGACGGACGTTGTAATTGAAGGTTCAACCAGCCAGAAAAAACTCGGCGCAAACGTTACGGCACAGATCATGGCATTTGCCTGCGGAAAAACAGATGCAGACCCGAACAAGTCATTTGCCGGCGGACGACCGTCAAGCCTCATCTACGGCGACGAACTGACCCCGAAAACGCTCGGCGCACTCCTTGCCCACTTTGAAAACAAGGTAATGTTCCAGGGCTTTGTGTGGAACATCAACAGTTTTGACCAGGAAGGCGTTCAGTTAGGGAAAAAACTCGCCAGAAAAGTTCTCGCTCACGACACAGACGGCGCGCTGAAGGCATACGCAGAACTTCTGGAAATTTAAAAATAAAAAAGGCTTCTGAGTTTTTCAGAAGCCTTTTACATGCCTTAATGCCGAGAACCAGAATCGAACTGGCACGGCCGTTTGAATTGCCGAGGGATTTTAAGTCCCTTGTGTCTACCTATTCCACCATCTCGGCATTGCTGCCAGAATTGACAACTCGCAAATACTACCAAAAACAGTGATTCTTTTCAAGCAGAGGGCTGGAATTATTTTCTTCCCGACACTTAGAATCTGCCTGTAAGAAACTTGAAAATCAGTTTTCATAATATTAAACTTTGCTTCATGTTCAGCGATACTCATTTTCATTTTCATCATCTTGTAGAAGACAGGGGACTTGACGGAGCGGAAATCTTACAGAAACTCTGCGAACGCAGCACTTTTTTTGCCCTCGACATCGGAACGCGCGCAGACGATCTTTTGTCGCGCCGGAAAATAATCCAAAAAGAAATTTCAAGACTGCCGGAAAAATTACAGAATCAGGCGCACGACTTTATTTTTTACAGTGCAGGAATCTGGCCGGACGTTGAAGAAATAAAGGACAGGCACAACGCCTTAAAAAAACTAAAGGCTTCAATCAAAGAATTCTGCAAAACCTCCGGCAGAAAATTAACTGCAATCGGGGAATGTGGAATCGACCACCACTGGAATCCCGCAGGAGCAGACGGACGGAGCGAAAGCGACTTTGACACTGAAGTCTTTAAAGGTGAAAAAGAACTTTTCTGCATGCAGCTTGAATATGCACAGAACCTTGACCTGCCGGTAATCGTGCACAGCAGGGACGCCTTCAGAGACACAGTAGACTGCATAAAGGAAACGGGTTACAGCAAAGGAATCATTCACTGCTACAGTTACGGCCTGGAAGAAGCAAAAGTTTTTCTTGATTCAGGCTGGTATCTTGCCTTCGGCGGAGCAACGACTTACACAAAAAAGTCAAAAATGGAACAGATGACGGAACTTTTACGCTACGTCCCGGAAGACCGCCTTCTCCTCGAAACGGATTCGCCTTACCTTGCACCAGTTCCGTTCCGCGGGCAGACGAACACGCCGGTCTTAATCGAACACGTCTACAATTTTATCGCCGCCGCAAGAAACACGACGCCACAGGACTTAAGCCAGACCGTGGATAAAAATATCAGGAATCTATTTAACCTTAACTTTGAGTTTTTACAATAATTTCAAATAGCCTCTCGCCAAAAACCTGCCACGAGCCGCGTGGTTGAGACAAGCTCAAGACGCGTTCGTGTCAGAAC
>CAVJKK010000176.1:0-4092 GCA_963649855.1 Anaerovoracaceae bacterium | reverse complement strand
AACCTGCCACGAGCCGCGTGGTTGAGGCAAGCTCAAGACGCGTCTGTGTCAGAACCCCGGCTACGGTCATTTGATAATTTGCTTAAAAAAACAGCCTTTCATCATGAAATTTCGACCAACATTTTCTTAGAAATCAACCGAAGCGTCCCGTGATGTATTCTTCCGTTTTCTTGTTTTTCGGGTTCGAGAAGATTTGTTCTGTTTCACCGTATTCTATCACTTTGCCGAGCAGGAAGAATGCTGTTCTGTCGCTGATTCGCGCCGCCTGCTGCATGTTGTGCGTTACGATTACAATCGTCAGATCCTTGCGGAGCTGGTCGCACAGTTCTTCAATTTTGCCGGTGGAAATCGGGTCAAGTGCCGATGTCGGTTCGTCCATCAGAAGAACGTCAGGATTTACGGCAAGGGCACGGGCAAT
The DNA here is from genome assembly GCA_963649855.1 of Anaerovoracaceae bacterium. Classification (GTDB taxonomy): domain Bacteria; phylum Spirochaetota; class Spirochaetia; order Treponematales; family Treponemataceae; genus Treponema_D. The sequence goes on along the minus strand of CAVJKK010000176.1, from coordinate 3,674 downwards.
GCACAGGCGCTGCTGCTGTCCGCCGCTCATTCCAAGTGCGCTCTTGTTCAGACGGTCTTTTACTTCGTCCCAGATTGCAGCCCCGCGGAGTGATTTTTCTACGATTTCATCAAGTTCGCTTTTCTTCGTGATTCCGTGTGTGCGCGGTCCGTAGGCGATGTTGTTGTAAATGCTCATCGGAAACGGATTCGGCTTCTGGAATACCATGCCCACGCGTTTGCGCAGAAGGTTTACGTCGCAGCCGTCATAGATGCTGTTTCCGTCAAGGAACACGTCGCCCTTGATGTGGCAGTTTTCTACCAGGTCGTTCATGCGGTTCAGCGATTTTAAGAGCGTTGATTTTCCGCAGCCGCTTGGTCCGATAAACGCCGTAATCTTGTTTTCCGGAATGTCCATGTCAATTGAATGCAGTGCCTGAAAGTTTCCGTAAAACAAATCAAAATTACGGATTGAAATCTTTGCTTTAGGAAAGTTGTTGTTCTGTTCCATCTGATTTTCCCCCTGACGCGACAGCGTTACGCTTCTGTTTTCGTCATCGCTTTTTCTATTCTGCTTGAAATTATGTTCAAAATTACTACAAAAAGTACAAGAACTACAGCCGTTGCATAAGCCTGTTCTGTCTTTAAGCCTTCACACCACAGCGAATAAAGGTGAACTGCAAGTGTGCGTCCGCTTCCCATCAGATTTTTCGGGATGTGGGCAACCGTTCCCGCCGTGTACAAGAGTGCCGCCGTTTCCCCGATGATTCTTCCGACGCTCAGGACGATTCCGTTTACAATTCCCGGAACTGCAACCGGAAGAACCGTCTTGAAAACCGTCCTCAACTTGCCGGCACCAAGTCCAAAACTTGCTTCGCAGTACGTCATCGGCACGGAAAGCAGGGCTTCTTCCGAAGTCCTCATTATTACCGGCAGAATCATGATTGCAAGCGTGCAGCAGCCTGCCAGAAGGGAAAACTGCCACTTCAGCGCCGTAACGAAAAGCAGAAGCCCGAACAAGCCGTAAACGATTGAAGGAATTCCCGTCAGCGTTTCTGCCGTAATCCTGATTACGCGCACAAATTTGTTGCCGGCGCGGGCATATTCAGAAAGGTAAATTGCAGCCCCCACGCCGACCGGAACTGCCATCAGAAGTGAAACAACAAGCACGATTCCCGTGTTTACGAGTGCCGGAAAAAGCGAAGCATTGTCGCTCGTGTATTTTAGTGCAAAAAGCGAAGGCGTAATGTGCGGCAGACCTTTTACAAAGATGTAAATGACGAGTCCCACGATAACGATGAGCGTTACAAGCGCACACGCCCTCAGAATAAAACGAAGTATTGCCGACTGTTTTGTCTGATTCATATTCTTTCTCCGTAACTTCTAGTTTTTCTTCTTCGTCAGCATGAAGACAAAGTTGATAATCAGAATAAAGAAGAAAAGCACTACTGACGTTGCTATCAGGGCTTCGCGGTGGAGTCCTGCAGCATAACCCATTTCAAGGACGATGTTTGCCGTCAAAGTGCGGATTCCCTTTGCAAGCCCGCGCGGAAGAACCGCCTGGTTGCCTGCAACCATGATGACTGCCATCGTTTCGCCGACTGCACGCCCAACGCCGAGAATGACTCCCGCAATGATTCCGGATTTTGCTGCCGGAAGTTCTGCAAAAAACACGCTGCGCTCTTTGCATGCGCCGAGTGCAAGAGAGCCTTCGTAATAGAGCTGAGGCACGGCGCGGAGGGAAGTTTCACTCATGCTGATAATCGTCGGCAGAATCATGATTGCCAGAACGATAGAAGCCGCAAGAATACTCGTTCCGCTTCCTCCAAAAAGTGAGCGGATAACCGGTACGATTGCGGTCAATCCGAAAAATCCATATACAACTGACGGAATTCCTGCGAGAAGGTTTACGCCGTGCTTCAACACAGGATAAAGCTTCGGCGGGCAGAAACGCGCCATGTAAATTGCTGTCATAATTCCAAAAGGAACACCAAGAATAATTGCACCGGCAGTTACTACAAGGCTTCCGATAATCATCGGGAAAATGCCGTATAAATCAATTTCCGGCTTCCACTTCATTCCAAGGAGAAAGTTTCCAAATCCGATTTTCTGCATTGCCGGAACGCCGTTTACAAACATAAAAAAGCAGATTAATGCAACGGCTGCAACTGAAACGCTGGCTGCGAGCAGGAAAATCAATTTCATTGTTGATTCTAATTTCTTTTTCAAAATACTTTATCCTTCACCGCTTCTGAATGCGGTTTTTAAAAGACCCATCTGCAGGTTAAAGGTCCTGCAGAACAAAAAACCTCACTCGTAAAAAACTGATTTTTTCTCTCGATTTTTTTTCTCTAAAAAACACAAATAATCTCTTAAAAACCGCCGGGAACTTGTCCCCGGTGGTTTTTACAAGCAACTGACTTTTTGATAAAACTCAGTTTTTATTTTGTTTCGCTCCACTTTGTTGTTTCGCCGATGAAGATTTTTCTTACCTGATCTTTTGTAAGACCGTTTGCAGGATTTACCTTGTTTACGATTACTGCGATTCCGTCGATTGCGATTGCGTCAGCTTTTACGCCTGTTTCGCTTGATTTAAGGTCGCGGCTTGCCATACCAATATCACAAACGCCCTGAATTGCGCTGTTTACGCCGGTTGTAGAATCTGACTGTGAAACTTCAACAACGATTCCAGGATTCTTTTCCCTGAAAGCTTCTGCGAGTTTTTCCATAACCGGGAATACAGAAGAAGAACCTGCAACAGTTACTTTTCCAGTCTTAACGTTTGCAAGGTAAGCAGGATTTTTTGCAACAGAGATGTAGCCTTTCTTTTCTACGATAGCCTGACCGTCTTCAGAAAGGATGAATCTCTTGAATTCTTCAGCAGCAGGAGAAAGACCGTCTTTTGTTACGATGTTGAACGGGCGGCTTACTTTGTAAGAACCGTTCTTAATGTTTGCAACGCTTGCTTTAGCACCGTCAATTTCGAGGGCTTTAACAGAGTCATTCAGAGAACCGAGGGAAATATAGCCGATAGAAGCAGTATTTCCTGAAACAGAAGTAATTACAACTTCCGTGCTGTTTGTGATGTCAGCAGAATCAGTTGTCATGTCAACTTTTTTGCCTTCAGCATTCTTTACTTCAACACCGAACAGTTCAACGAAAGCACCACGAGTACCAGAACCAGCTTCACGAGAAATAACAGTGATAGCGTCCTTCATTTTTGCGTTTTTTTTGCCCCATGCAAAAGAGTTAGAAGCCAAAAGGGCAAGACCAGCAACAGCACAAACTGCAACTTTATTCATTTTCATAATACAACCTCCTGAGTATGAAAACTTTTCTGTTTTTTGGTTTACGCCAGATAATTTAAGTGCCGACTGTAAGATTTGTGCTATGGAATTGTTAAAATTCGGTTAATTTTTTAGATTTTTTGAAAAAACAACAATTTTCTTGAAAATTTAATATTCAAAAAGCTGGGAAGCTTCGGAGCACAACTCCACCCCGCGCTGTAATTTGCAGACAGCGCCTTGTTTTACAGCAGAACCCGCGCGACCTCCTGTCGCGGTCCAAGAAATGCATACGCATTTCTTGCGGGTTTTCATTCTTTAGCGACCTCCTTGTCGCCAATTTACATAAAAATACAATTTTTTTCTAAAAAAATTGTCAAATTTTGTCTTTTAGCGCCATTTATAATACAGA
>CAVJKK010000175.1:0-4110 GCA_963649855.1 Anaerovoracaceae bacterium | reverse complement strand
CTGCAGAAAGGTTGTCGTTGTGGTACTGACAGAATCTGTTTCTGCCGCTGTTTTTTGCGTCGTAAAGTGCCTTGTCCGCCTTCTTAAAGAGGGAGTCAAAAGTGTCTTTGTCGAAAAATGCAAAACCGACGCTCGCTAAAATGTTTTTCGTGTGACCTGCGTTTACTTCGCACACGGGAGTTGAGTTCAATTTTGCAAGGAGGGTTTCACAGCGCATTCTGGCAACAGGAATCTGATCTGCACCCGCCATCAAAATTACGAATTCATCTCCGCCGAACCGTCCCATAAAATCCATGCTGCGAAAAACACTCTGAATGCAGCCGGCTGTCCTTTTTAAGACGTAGTCACCGACCATGTGGCCGTAAGTGTCGTTTACTTCCTTAAACTTGTCGAGGTCAAGCATGATAAGGATTCCCTTGTGCAGGGAATTCAGACTCTTTGTCGCCTCGCGGATAAATGCTGATTTATTCAAAAGCCCGGTGAGCTGGTCTGTGTCGCGCTCATTTTCGACAATCTGCCGGAGTGAAAACTCTCTGACGCGGGTCTTTGTCAGATAAAAACTCGGAATAATGCTTAAGAAAAAGAAAACCCAGCTGTAAAAGATGTCAGTTGCAGCGACAGCGCCGTCTTTAAAAACCAGAGTAGCAACAGATTCAAGGATTCCTGCCACCGCCATATTTGTATAAATCCGCCGGGATTTGTCTAAAAAGATAATCGGGAATGAAAACTGAAGGACTACAAAAACGACTGAATTGCTGTTTCTATACTTGAGGATTCCGCGTGCAGACGCATAAAAATAGAGAGTCCACATAAAAGCGTACATGAGCAACAGAGGAAGTTTCTGAGCGTCACTCGGACACTTCTTTGAAAAACGTGAAACTGAAAAAACTAAGATAAAGGCAGCAAAATAAAGAAACGGGCTTCCGATGAAAGGAGCGTCTTTTAACAGGACAGATGCAATTCCAAGTGCCAGAAAAACAAGGGCAACAACTGTAGAACAGACGGAAATTACCGAAAGGTTTGTCTGGTTGATTTCCGTCCGCACACAATCATATTCAAAATCAGAAACTTTATTCCTAAGATAGAAAGTCCTTATTTTTTTATAAAGATTGTTCATTCTTATAATTCTAGTTCGATTTTCCTAAAAGTGCAAAGTCTTCTACTTTTCCGGAATAGGCGATTCCCATTCCAGGGTCTTTTAAGCACTTTAATTCGCGGATTGCTTCGATTACAGTCTGTTTTTTGTCTGAAGGAACAACCATAATCAGCATTTCTTTTTCAGAAACGATGTGCATTCCGAAGAAGCGTTCATCCGTTTCCTTTGCAGTTCCGCGCGCGTTTACTACTGTTCCGCCGCCTGCGCCTGCCCTTCTTGCGGCAGCCATTACGTCGTCAGCATAACCTTTATTTACGATAACCGTAATCATTTCGTTTTGTGTGTTCATAGTGTCTTCCTCCATGCAGGTTTCTGTTGATTCTGCAACGCTTCCCGCCTTTAAAAGTGAATCAATTCCAACGCTGAAAAGTTCGCCAAAATGTCTCTTTTCTTTTGACGACGCCCTGATGATTGCATTCTTTACGGAATCAGAGATTTCATTTTCTACGAGCATCATGATGATGTCTTTAGAAGTTTCGCCAAGTCCGAGCATTGCAACGAGATTTGTCTTTGCAAGACTGCGTCCCATGAGGACTGTTCCGCCACGGCAGCCGTTTTCCATTGCAGAACGAGTCAGTTTTTCCCCTTTGCCGTGAGGAACTACGCTGAAAAAAAGTTTGAATGAACTCATGCTTTTTCCTCCAGAACCTTTGTTTCGGATTTTTCTGTAGTTTCAGTGTTTTCGACAGACTTCTGTTTTCCAGCCTTGATTCTGAATACGATTCCCAGAATCTGAATTGCGATTAAAGGAGTCATTGCAACGAGGGCAATTACGCCGAAGCCTTCAGAAGCTGAACCGCCGCTTACAGCGTGTCCAACCCCGAGAGTAAACGAAAGGATGAACGTACTTGCCATAGGACCGCTGGCAACACCGCCGGAGTCGAACGCAATGCCGGTAAAAAGTTTCGGTGTAAAGAACGTAAGTACAAGGGCAAGCACGTAACCCGGAATCAAGATATACCAGAGGCTGAAGCCGTAGATAACGCGCGCCATGGAAATACCGATTGCAATTGCAACGCCGGCACTCAGCGCAACGAGGATTACCTTGCGGCGAATCATTCCGCCTGAGATTTCTTCAACCTGATCTGTCAGAACCCATACGGCAGGTTCAGCGCATACAACGACAGCCCCGAAAATACAGCCGATTAAGATTACAACCGCCGGTCCTAAAAACTTCGGCAGGACAAAGAGCGTTTTTGTAACTTCGTTTGAAGTAGAAGAAATTATGATGTCGCTGCTGTTTGCGGCAAACTTTCCGAGAAGAACTCCGAGTTCCTGACCAACCGGCATAAAACCGCCCTGAGCACCACTCAAGAAGATTACAAGCCCGATAAAGCTCAGCACAAAACCGCGCGCCATGCGTACGACCTGCATCGGAGGCATTTTAAGCAAAGTGAACTGGAAGAACACCGCCATAGCCGCCAGAGGAGCAAGGGCAGAAATTACTTCTTCTGCAACCGCCGGAATGTGATTGAATACAACGGAAAGCCCGATTGCAATTTCTTCTTCACCGGAACCGGCAGCTTCCTGAACGGTTCCAAGTCCGCCGTTCATCTTAGAAATGATGATTGCGTAAATGACAACGGCAAGAACAGGCCCTACGGAAGCAATTCCCGTCAGACCAAAGCTTCCGTCATCGTCCATGGAATTAGTCTGTTTGTTCTGCAGAGTCTTTGTGCGTACGGCAGCAACACCCACGCCAAGCGCCATGATGAACGGAACAGTCATCGGACCGGTAGTAGCACCGCCGGAATCAAAGGCAACCCCCTGCAGCGACTGAGGCGCAAGGAATGCCAGACCGAAAACGGCAATGTAGGCGATGATTAAGATTATTCTTAACGGAATTGAAAGGATTACGCGCAGGATACCGAGCGCAACGAAAAGCCCTACGCCGGCGGCAATCGCAAAAATCAGCCCCCATTTTGAGACGGCGGATTCAATCTTGCGTACCTGATCGGCAAGAACCTGAATGTCCGGCTCTGCAATCGTTACGATAAAACCGATGAAAAATGCGGCAATTAAAAGAAGTGGAAGATTTCTCTTTGAAGTTAAGGCAGCACCGCTCCGCTCTCCAATCGGGAGGATACCAATATCAACTCCCAGAAGAAAAATAGCCAGACCGATAATGACCATAACTCCGCCAAGCATAAACTGCAGCAGAAGCTGACCACCCAGAGGAGCGATTGTCACTCCCAATAGCAGCACCAGAATCATGATTGGTGCTACAGAAAACACAGTCTCTTTAAGTTTCAGATAAAAGTTCACTTAAGTAAGACCCCCCCAGCGGAAAAAATTTAGAGCCCGTCAGGAAAAGCTTTCCAGCCTTTTTTGCTGATACCCTCAATCCATTGTTTTGCGAATTTCTTGGCGCCGTCTAAATCCATGTCGCGATAGTTACCGCACTGGATTTCGTTGGCAGCAGGAATATCTCCCGACCAGTCCACAATCTTCTGAAAAACCGGTAAAAGGTGACCTGCAATGTATTCTTCTGATACATCGCCCCAGACAGTAAGATAAAAACCCGTACGGCAACCCATCGGTGAAAAGTCAATTACGCCGGGAATCTCATCGCGCAGATATTCGGCAATGATGTGTTCCATGGTGTGCAGCGCACCCGTGTTCATGAACTCTTTGTTCGGCTGGCACACGCGCACGTCAAACTTAGTTACGACGTCACCTTTTTCGCCCTGTTTCTGACTTGCAGTACGCACATAAGGGGCAACAACCTTTGTATGATCAAGATTAAAACTGTCTACGTTGTACTTCTTCAGTTCCATTTTTTAAGCCCCGTACCGTCTTTTTTCTTTTAATAACGCGATTTTATATTAAACGTTATATTGCTTCAATCAGTTTTTCGATTAAATGTGAACAAAGTTCGGCAGCAGTTTTTTCATTAAAGTCGTATTTCTGCTTTGCTTCCCCGTCGGCATTGTCGCTCATGCAGCGGATGATTA
>CAVJKK010000174.1:0-4131 GCA_963649855.1 Anaerovoracaceae bacterium | reverse complement strand
ATCCTTGACTGTGCGCCCGTCACTTTCGGTGATAACGTTATGATTGGCCCTGACTGCGGTTTTTATACGGCAGGTCATCCGCTCGACGCAAATACGCGTAATTCCGGGCTTGAATATGCTTACCCGATTACTGTCGGGAATAACGTGTGGATTGGCGGCGGTGTGCGCGTCGTGCCGGGCGTGAAAATCGGAAATAACGTTGTGATTGGTTCCGGGAGTGTGGTTACGAAGGATATTCCTGACGGTGTCGTTGCAGCGGGAAATCCGTGCCGTGTAATACGGAAAATTGAAGAAAAGGCTTAGGGGGTGGAGGGGCGGCGAAGCCGTTGCGCAGCAATGAAGCGTACAGCGGAACCCCGCAACACCCGACCCGCCGCGCAGCGGCGGGGAAGCTCCGTAAAATCAAAAAATTACAGAGGAATGTTTCCGTGCTTTTTGAGCGGTCTGTCTGTGTTCGTCTTGCCTTCGAGAAGCGCAAAACTTTTTACGACGCGTCCGCGGGTCTGCGACGGTTCGATTACCGCACTGATGTAGTCGCGCTGGGCTGCAATTGCCGGCGTCATGAATGTTGCGCGGTATTCCTGTCCTTTTTCCTGAACGAGCTGTGCGTTTGCCGGGTCTTTTAATTCCTTTGCGTAGAGAATGCCGATTGCGCCTTCTGCACCCATGACTGCAATTTCTGCCTTTGGCCATGCGTAAACAAAGTCTGCGCCGAGGTGTTTTGAACACATCGCAATATATGCTCCGCCGTAAGCCTTGCGGGTGATTACCGTAACTTTAGGAACTGTCGCTTCTGCGTAAGCATAGAGGATTTTTGCACCGTGGCGGATGATTCCTTTCTGTTCTTCCTGCGGACCCGGGATAAAGCCCGGAACGTCTACGAAGGTGAGGAGCGGGATTTCGTATGCGTCGCAGTAGCGCACGTGGCGTGCAATTTTGTCGGAAGCGTCGCAGTTGAGTACGCCACCGAAGTTGCCCGGATTGTTTGCTACGATGCCGACTGTTTTGCCTTCGATTTTTGCAAATCCCGTAACTGCGTTGCCGGCAAATTCTGCCATTGATTCAAAAAATGAATCGTCATCGGCAACACGGCTGATTATTTCGCGGATGTCGTAGCCTTTTGTACTTGATTCCGGAAGAACTGCTTCAAGTTCGCCTGCTTTTTTTTCTGTGTATTTGAATTCTGATTTTGTGCCGAAAAGTGCTTTCTTTTCTTTTGATTCAAAAGGTGATTTATCGCCCCAGTAGTGAGGAATGTAGTCTAAGAGTCTGCGGACTTTTTCGATGCATTCTTTTTCGTCCTGACAGCGGTAGTGTGCAACGCCTGATTTCTGCGCGTGAATTGCCGCTCCACCAAGGTCTTCCGAAGTGATGTCCATGAACATTACCTGTTTTACGACCTTTGGACCCGTGATGTACATTTCTGAGATTTTGTCGACCGTAAAGATGAAGTCTGTGAGTCCCGGTGAATAAACTGCACCGCCTGCGCATGGACCTGCAATTACTGAAATCTGAGGAATTACGCCGCTTGCCCTTACGTTTGCGCGGAAGATGTCGCCGTAACCGCAGAGTGCGTCAACGCCTTCCTGAATGCGTGCTCCGCCTGAATCGTTGAGGCCGATTACCGGACAGCGTACTTCGATTGCTTTTGAGATGAGTTCTGCAATTTTCTGTCCGTGAACTTTTCCGAGTGAACCGCCCTGAACTGTAAAATCCTGTGCATAGACTGCAACTTTTCTTCCGTTGACAGTGCCGAAGCCTGTAATTACGCCGTCGTATGGAATTGTCTTCTTGTCCATTCCGAAACTTGTGCACTGATGTTGGGCATCTGCGTAAATTTCCATAAAACTGTCTTTGTCGCAAAGAAGGTTGATTCTTTCAATCGCGTGAAGTTTTCCCTTTGCGTGCTGTTTTTCAAGGTTGTATTCAAAAGCCATCGTAATGCCTCGCTTCTATTGATTTGTAAAACAGTATGACATTTTTGAATGAAATGTCAATATGACAAAAAAGAAGTAAATGTCATAAAAAACAGAAAGTGCCGGAATGTTTGTACACTGAATTCGAATAGCCTTTCGCCGGGAACCTGTACGACCTCGTGTCGTGCCAAGAAACTTGCGTTTCTTGCGGTCTACAGAGTTTTTGCGCCGTCCGTGGCGCAGTTTCAAGATATGCGTGGACAGAACCCCGGCTACGGCTATTCGACACTTTGTTTAATACTTCCGGCACTGACTTGGTTTATGCCGTTTATTCTGAAAGTTCGCTTTCAAATTCCTTTGCGGCGGAGTTGTTGTATTTTTTTATCATGTATGGAACTGCGGCTTTTAAGTCCAGTTCTGTCGGGGCGAAACTGTATTTTTTGCGCAGAAGTTCTGCGGCTTTTCTGACGCTTCCTCCGGCGGTTTCGAGAGATTCGACATAGTCTGCCTTATATTTTTTTACGCTGTAACTGCCGGAAGTGGTCTTGCCTGTTCCCTTGATTGAACGCACAATCCAGCGTTTTCCGTTCCATCTGAGCGTAACGTTTTCCGTCGTCTTGTAGACTGTAACTGTCGTTTCGCCTTCGTTATAGACAAGGTTGTAATTTACCGTGTGAACGGCTTCATCGCCTTTTTTCAGCGTTTTTCCGTCCTCCTGTGCCAGAGGTGCATTTTTGTCTTTTCTGCGCGGATAGTCAAAGACAGGTGAATACTCTTTTCCGTCTATCTTAAAATCCGTGAGGCCGTACTGCCAGTATCCCGTGGTGCCTTTAAAAAAGAGCCACTGCGCCGGACTTAACGTGCCGTCTTTTTCGTCCATTGCGACGCGCTGTTTGTTCGTAACGTAAAATCCTGAAACTGTCTGGATTAAGTTTTTGCTGTCCTTTCCTTTTGCGATTTCCTGAATTATCGTAACGTCTGCCGTGTGGATTCCCGTAAAAAGCGTCTGAACCGTCTGTACGGAAGTGAGCCCCATGCTCGTTGCGAGTTTTCTGTTTTCGCGGTTGAAGTTTGATGCGACCGAAAGGGCAACGATTACGGCAACTACGCTTCCCCAGATTCTTTTTGAATTGCGTGAATAAAAACGCCTTATCTTTATCTGTTTTGCCTGCTTTTTTATGAAGGAAGCGCGCGCTGCATCAAAATCTTTCTGAGGCTGAAAAGTCTGCGCGCCGTTCTGGGTTTTCTGTTCGTTAAAGAAGTTTTCGATTAAGGCTGAATTCAATTTCTTTGCATTTTCGAGGATTGAAAGCCGTTCATTTTCTTCCTTTTCGTTTACGAACCTGCGTTCGCCTGGAATTATTCTTTTCTTTGCCTTTACGCACAAGCCGGCATTTATCGACTGTGCAAGTTCCGCCTGTATTCCGTTTGCTTCGTATTCTGCCGGTACGAAGTTTGAATCCGTGATGTCTGCCTGCTTTTCTTCAAGTTTTTCTTTTGTGAATGCGTATTTTCCGGTAACGGCGCGATAGGCAATGGTGGCGCGGGTAAAAAGTGCTGCTTCAAGACCCGTAAGCCCGCGGTGGACGAATATTCCCTGAAAAGCACCGTATTCTTTTGAGTTTTCTGCACAGCGTTCAAAAAGACTGCCCGGAAGGACGAGAACTTTTACGCTGCCGTTCTGTCCGTCTGAAATTAAGATTCCTTCTGCGCTCGGAAGTGTCAGGTTCTGTGCGTTTTCAATTTTTTCAACAAGAAGGTCGAGCACTTTGAAGACGCACACGATTTTTTTATTGATGAGTTCTTTTTCTGTTCCGCTGCTGTCCGTAACTGAAGCCTGTTCCTCAAAAATCCGGGCGAGGGTTTCTCCCCCGAATGCAGGACCCGTAAAGGCGACGGTTTTGTCATCGAGAACTTTTGTGCGCGAAAACTGCCAGTCGTCAGGTTCGACAGTGCCGTCAGCGTGAACGGTTGCAAGACAGCCTGCTTCGTTCATGAGTTTCGTCAAATCCGTGCGTGCAAAGTTCTGTTCTTCAAGAAACGAGCGCACTAAAACAGTATTTTCTTCGATAAAAGTACAGCGGTTATTCATAGCGTTAAATTTACGAATTTTACCGCCAAAAAACAAGGAAAAAAGAAAAAATAACGGTGTCTTATTAACGTTAGTAACGGTCTCTTATTAACGTTAGTAACGATGTCTTATTAACGTTAATAA
>CAVJKK010000173.1:0-4132 GCA_963649855.1 Anaerovoracaceae bacterium | reverse complement strand
GTCCTGCCGTTGGAGACCCCGGAAGTCGCGCCGTTGAACTTGCCCACAAAAAAAATCTTGAAGTGATTCCGCTTACGGGTCCTAATTCGATGATCATGGCGATAATGGCTAGCGGTTTTAACGGTCAGAACTTTGCGTTTAACGGCTATCTTCCCGTAAAAAACGGCGAACGCGAAAGCAGAATCAAACTTCTCGAAAACCGGATGTACAAGGAAAACCAGACCCAGCTTTTTATAGAAACTCCGTATCGCAACGACAGAATGTTTGAAGCCGTCTTAAAGACCTGCCGTCCGGAAACAAAACTCTGCATTGCGGCGGGCATTACCACGGATGCGCAGTTCATCAAAACAAAGACAATCGCAGAGTGGAAAAAAACAAAAAAGCCGGACATCGCGAAGATTCCGGCAATATTCTTAATCTATAAGTAGTAGTTTGATATTAAGATTAAACCTAGTCCTTTCTTTTGCCGAACAGGCGAAGGAGTGTCAGGAGCAGGTTTATGAAATCAAGGTAGAGTTCGAGTGCGCCTAAGATTGCTACTTTTTTGAAGTCGGCGGTGTCGCGGGCGTTTTCGGCTGTCTTTATGATTTTCTGACTGTCGTATGCGGTAAGTCCCGTAAAAACGAGGACTGTTGCAATGCTGATTACGAGGTCAAGCATTGCAAGGGGTGCGCCCGTCACCAGTATCAGCACAAAGTGAAGGACTGTTGCAAGCATGATTCCAAGGAGTGCCATGATGCAATAGCGTCCGAGCTTTGTCAGGTCTGACTTTGTATGGCTTCCGTAGATGCACATAATCACGAAAGTAATCGACGTTGCAAGGAAAGCATTTGCAATCGAGCCGATTTCATAAACCGCAAAAATGCTCGAAAGCGTAATTCCGTTTACAACCGAATAAAGCACAAACGCAAAGCATGCGCCACCGACGCTCATCGTACGGATTCTCGCAGTAAGGACAAGGACGATTACAATTTCTGCAATGCACAGAACGATAAAGCCCATTCCCTTGCCGGCAAACAGAAGTCTGCCGAGCGTGCTTAAAACAGGTCTTCCGTCTGTTTCAACATACATGTTCGCTGCAACAAAATACGCAACTACCGCGCTCAAAAAAAGTGCAAAAGCCATCCAGCCGTAGCAGCGTCCCAGAAACTGTGACTTCTGCGCTGAAGAAAGCCGTAAAGAATTACTCTGTGTCATACAAAGACCTCCGCGATTATTTTAATAATTCTGCGATTGCCGGTCTATTCCACCTTGCTGCCATTGCAGACGGAGTTTCACCGCTCAGATTCTTTGCGCTGCGGTCAAGTCCAAGGTCAATCAGATGCTGAACCTGTGCTTCGTTTGCGATGCGCGCTGCATAATGGAGAATCGTGTCTCCGGCATAGTCCGACCTGCGTGCGTTGAACTTGCAGATTGCGTCAAGGATTTCAATGTTTCCGTTCTTGAATGCGCTCGTGAGTGCATTGTCACCGTTTACAGTTGCAATGAACGGATCCGCCCCGCGTTCAATCAGCGTAAGCGCAAGATTTTTCTGTCCGCCGGTAATTGCAAGGTTAAGCGGCGTCAGACCTTTTCCGTTGCGCTGGCTTATCGGGTAGCCCATGTTTATAAGCATTGTCAGCTGATTCTGCGAAACTTTTTTCTGAACGGCAATGTGAACAGGAGTGTTTCCGTCTGAATCAACGATATTCTTATTCGTTCCGAGCACCGCCCTTAAGACTTTTTCATCATAGCGGAGGACAAGGCTGAACGGACTGTCACCGTAAATGTCGCGGCTCAGAGGATTTCCGCCCGCCTTGCGGATAAGGTTAATTATGTTGATATTTGCTGTCAGTGCCGCTTCGTGGTAAGCATTTCTTCCGCTCATCTCCTGAATCTGCGGATTTGCTCCGTTTTCAAGGAGAAGTTTTACAAGTTCTTCGCTTCCGCTCTGAATTGCGTCAATCAGAATCGTTCTTCCTGCAACATCGGTTGCGTTTACGTTTGCACCGTTGCTGATTAAAAGAACTGCCATATCACGCTTGTTTGAACGGCAGCAGTCGCTCAGGGCTGTTTTTCCCGAAAGATTCTGCGAGTTTACGTCAAATCCGAGCAAAATTACCGACTGTGCTGCCTGCAGGCTGTTCCACTTTACGGCATAGTGCAGCGGAGTATTTCCGAGGTGATCACGCGTAAGGTTTGAGCGCGTATCAGTTATGATTCCGTTTTCAACAAGAATATTGATTGTAGAAGGACTGTCCGCCTTTACCGCAGCAAAGAGGGCTGATTCACCGTTTGCGTTCAGTGCATTCACGTTTGCGCCTTTTTGAATCAGGCTTACAACCGCGTCATCAAGTTTCCATTCACACGCATAATGAAGGGGCGTATTTCCCGAACCGTCAGTCGCGTTGAGCGTCCGGCTTGTGATGAGCCAGTCCTGCACTACCCCGCCTTCTGTGAGAGCCACCCGCAGAGGAGAATTGTTTTCCGTGTCTGAAGCGAAAATATCCGCATTCTTGTAAAGAAGAAGGTCGCCAACGTCGCGCTTGTTTTTCTTTACTGCAAGGAAGAGAACTGAACCGCCGTTTTTGTTGCGCGCATTTACGTCTGCGCCGCTTTCAACGAGGAATTTAACATACGCAAAAGGACTGTCTTTTAAAATCGCGATATGCAGCGGAGTGTTTCCGGCACTGTCCTTTGACAGAACGTTCTGCGGAGTAATCATCTTTGTAAGCATGTTCATCGTCGGACTTTCAAGTGCCCGGATTAACGGAGTGTTTCCATCCATGTCTTCAGCGTTGATGTCCGCACCCGCCTGAGCATAGAAAACAACGTGGTCGAGATTACCTTTTTCAATTGCAAGATTAAGCGGAGTAACCCCCTTCTTGTTGCGTTCGTTTACGGGAGCACCGTGGCTCACAAGGAACGAAAGTACGTCAGTCTTGACGCCTGCCATCGTACAGACGTGAAGAACCGTGTCTCCGTACATGTCTTTCTGGGTAACATCCGCGTTGTAATTGACGAGGGTGTTATACATTGCATACTGTTTTTCAGCCGGGATAATCAGAAGGAACGGAGATTTTCCGACAGCATCGAGTGCATCAACCTTTGCCCCGTGGGCAAGCAGAGTCCGCGCAATATTCACCTGACCATAGCGCACAGCCTCATGCAGAGGAGTAGAACCTGCAATGTCCTGCGCCTGAAGTAAATCCGACATGCGTACGGCAGTTTTTTCATTCAGAAGATAGTTTACGACTCCCGTGTGACCTGCAATCGTCGCAAGGTGAAGCGGTGTCTGACCGTCTGAAAAGCGGATCATCGTGTTGTGAGTTTTTACGGCATCTTCAAAATAGGCAAAAGTCCCGCGTTCACATTCCGCACCCGCCTGAATCAGTTTTGCCGCAATCCTTATGGAAGTTTCGTCCTGTGCGTTCTGATAGCACAGCGCGACCGGAGTTTCACCGTTATTATTTTTTATTGAAAGTGGAAGTTCCTTTCTGATGCAGTAGTCAATCGCTTTTTCGTCCCCGGTACGCACAAAATAATGCACGACCGTATCTCCGTTGACGGCACGAATCTGACCTGCCGCCTCGCTGATTAAAACATCGTACCAGGTTTCATCTTTTGAAATTGCAATCTGAAGGACAGAAAGACCGTCAGGATCCTTTGCAAAAATATTTGCCTTGAGCGCAACGAGAGTTTTGGCAGCCTCAACGTTGTCATTTTTTACGGCAACTAAGAGTGGCGTGTCTCCGTCATTGTTCGTAATTTCAATATCTGCACCTTTTAAGACAAGAAAAGTGATTAAATCAGGTTCATTTATGCGCGCGCAGACGTGAACGGCAGTGTCTCCGTTTTTATCCTTCGCATTGATGTCAGTTTTAGTCGTGAAAAGATCTTTTGCCTCGTCGTAACGACCGTCCATAATCATTTTCTGGATTGGTTCATCCTTGACAACTTCCGTCGTAGTTCCACAGCCAAAAAAAGCAGAACAGCAGAGCACAAAAGAAAATAATTTATAAATACCTGAATTTTTCATACCAGCCCCTGAAATCAAGGCGTCATTACCCGATTTCTGTATTCTTATGCTTAATTATCGGAATTAAAAAAATGAAGTTAAGCAGGAAATGAAAATTCAGTTTTTCTTTTATTG
>CAVJKK010000172.1:0-4151 GCA_963649855.1 Anaerovoracaceae bacterium | reverse complement strand
CACGGTGGTTGAGCCTGTCGCCCGAAGGCACAAGCGAAGCGCAGTAACCACCAGCTATAGAACACGCTTGGTTTGTACCAAAGGTACACAGGCTCAATCGGCGCTGTTTTTTATTTCGCTGTGTTCAGATAGTTCTGTGTGAATACGCTGTCCGGGATTGCTTTGTCAAGAATGATGTTGTAGCCGTTTGCACTCTTCGGGTTCTTCTGTGCTGCGATTCTTGTTGAGTGTCCGCTCTTTACGTTCTTGAGTGTCGTTGATGTCGTGATTGTGTATCCGTTGATTTCTGAAATTGAATCAACTGTCAGAATCTTTACGAGAGTTCCGTCTTTTTTGTCGTACATTTCTGCGTAAACAGGAACGTTTGTTTTTTTGTCAATCCACTGGATTCTGTACTGATACTGAGCTTTTGCAACTGTTGCAGCAGTCGGTGTTGACTTGATTTTCCAGCAGTCGTAGCCGTTCTTGTTTTCTTCGCCCAAAAGTTCGTGTGTATCGTCATCAATGTCGCGGGTAGACATATCATCGTAAGAAGCGTCTGTTCCCGTGAATGACTTGCTTCCTTCTGAAGAGTTTACGCGGCGTGTTGTCTTGAGTGACGGCATGTAAATCCATTTGTCATCATCCTTGCCCTTGTTTTCCATCTGAAGGAATTTGATTCCCTGGTTTGACTTGTTCGTGCTTGCCTTGAAGTTCATTACAACGTCGGAAGTGTCTGTCTTTTCGTTGTGGCGGCCGAGTTCGTCGATAATGCGGTGTTCTTCAATGCTGCCGGCTTTGTTGATGAGATCCATTTCGATGATTGAATGGTTATAGGCAGGTTTTTTGATATTTAAAGCAGCGTCAACGATTGAACGTGCATCCTGTGCAAAAATCATGGCAGAAGCAGCCATAAGAACTGTTGCAATAATTGATTTTTTCATAAATGTTCTCCTAAACCGCACAAGCGGCTTGCAGGGGCTTTAGACCCCCGCACGTTAAATTATTTTTTATCCCGCAACGCAGGCTTGTTTTTAGTTTTCAGACTTTTCTGTGCTTTCTTCAGTATTGTCTTCTACAGGTTCAACTTTAGGACGGCTGAACTTCGGATCGTA
This sequence comes from Anaerovoracaceae bacterium, assembly GCA_963649855.1. Taxonomy (GTDB): domain Bacteria; phylum Spirochaetota; class Spirochaetia; order Treponematales; family Treponemataceae; genus Treponema_D. Next base: position 3,057 of record CAVJKK010000172.1, on the reverse strand, counting down.
GTTTGTAAGGAAGCCCGGAAGAATCGTCATTGCAAGCATTGAACTTGTAAACATTACGATTGCAATCAGGATACCGATGTAGCGCAATACGGCAAACTTTGAAAGGCAGAGAACCAGGAATCCAAGTCCAACTGCAAGTGCATTTGTAAGGATTCCGACACCGCTTGAAGCAAATGTCCTCTTTGCTGCCTCGTGAACGTCCGTAGTTTTTGCACGTTCAAGGCGGTAAGTTTCGAGGAAGTGAATCGTGTAGTCAATTCCGATACCTACTGCAACCGAAGCGATAATCGAAGTTACAAGGTCGAGGTTGATGTCTGCAAATCCCATCGTCATATAGTTGAGCAGGATTGTAAGTGCAAGCGGCAGAGCGCCGAGCAGACCAGCCCAGGCTGACTTAAATGAAAGCGCAATTACGATGAATACACATAACAGAGAGAACGCAAGGCTCTGCAGCTGTGAAGAGAAAACCATGTCTGTCATTACAGATTCAAGTTCGCCTTTTCCAGTGAATGTAACCGTGTAGCCTTCAGGGAAGTGATTTGCAACGTAAGAATTACATTCGTTGATTACCTTTTCAATGTCGTGTGTAGACTGACTTCTCAATACAAGCTGAATGCGCAGGCGGCTCGGGTTCAAAACGTTTTCGTTCTGAGGGTCGTTTGCCCAGCGTCCGAGTGTTTCTTTGTCAGACAGCATTGAAAGGAAGTTTCCGACGATGTTTGTGAGTGCTTCGTGCTGTGCATAGCCGTATTTTGCTTCATCGTAAGGAATTTCATAGAAGTCCTTGCCCTTGTAGTTCAGTTTCTTTTCGAGAATTTCAACTACATCTTTAATTGAAGCATTTGAACCGCCGGCTTCTGCATAAGATTCCGTGAGGATTGTGAGTGCTTCTTCAACTGAAATCTGGCTCTGAAGTTTTTCAACGTAAGCTACGTTCGGATCAACGTAGTCAGGGAGCATTTCAAAATCCGTGCTTTCTGAAGCAGTGTCTCCGAAGTCTCCGAAATCACCAAAATCGCCGAAATCGTCAAATCCACCGAAGTCGTCTGTTGCAAAACTGTCGGAAGAAGAAACTGCGGCAGCGTTGATGGAATCAGCACTCGGAGCGTGCAGAACCTGGTTCATGCGCTTAACGAGAGTCGGGAACGAAATCACTTTTCCTACAAACGGGAATTTGTTGTAGATGTCGTCCTGCAGGCCGTCGATTGCTTCGAGTACGTCAGGATTCTTCATTGAACCTGCAACGAGGGCAGCGGCACGTCCGTCAGACTTCTTGATGATGTTTCCGTTTACGTCAAGGAATTTTCCGTCTTTGTTCATTACAGGAACGCCGTTTTCATCGAGAACGTTTCCTGCTTCATCCGTAACCTTAGGACCGTCAACGAGCATGAAAATCATGTTTGTTCCGGCAAAACGCTGGTCAACATAATCAATGTCCTGCCTCATCTGGCTGTTTTTCGGGAAGTAGTTGATGATTGAAGTTTCAATGGTAAGTTTTCTGATACCGAAAATCGAAAGGATTACGATACATGCTACAAAAACGTACATTCTCGGCTTTGTTCCGCAGAAGAAAGTAAAGATGTTGAACAGAGTATCGTGAGAAGCGTTTCCACGGTTGATTGTGTGCTTCTTAACTTTTGTAGAAACCCTCTGCATGAGCTTTGATTTCTTGCCGATTGCCTTTTCAGACTTAACCATGAGAACGGCAGGAATAAACATTACGGAGAAGAGGAAGGCAAGTGCAACGCCGATTGCCGTAAAGATTGCAAAGCTGTGAAGAGGTCCCATCGGGCTTGTTACGAGGGAAATAAAGCCGATTACAGTCGTTACCGCTGCAAGGAATACGGCAACTTTGCAGTCACCTACTCCGCGAAGGATTACTTCTTTATGAACTTCTTTTGTAATTACAGTGCCCTTCTTAACTTCTTCATCGAGGGCGATGTAATAGTGGGTCAAAATATGAATTCCGTACGCAGAACCGCACGCAATCAGCGCGACAGGAATTACGCTTGAAACAATCGTGAACGAGAAGTTGAAGATTGCCATAAGACCGCACGTACAGGCTGTAGAAAGAAGGACGGTGATGAGAGGAAGAATCGTTCCGTCGAGAGTTTTAAGGCTTATAAACAGCGTGAGAAGAACTACGATGGAAACAATCGGAATCAGGCGGATTAAGTCCGAAAGAATGAATGCACGCATGTTTGCAGAAACGACCGGGTCACCAAAGAAGATAACCTTAAGCCCGCTACCTTCAGTGTATTTTGTGGCAATTGCTTTTACGGCATCGAGGGTTTCGCGTTCAATGTCGCTTTCAGTTTTTTCAGTTGCAATCGCATTCTTTACGTTTTCAATGAGGGAATCTGTAATTCCTTCAACCGAAGCAAGAGTTCCTTTCTTTTCTGCTTTTGTAAAATCTTCAAAAGTCTTGATTCCCGCATTTGCGAGTGTATCGATTTCATCAGTAGAAAGCGTGCTTACAAATGCAATTTCGCCCGGATGATTGTTCGTAATCAGGGTAATCTGCATCTGGGCAGCCTTGTTGTCATCAGAAATGATTGAACGGGTGTACATTTCGTCCCATTCAGTAAGATTGTGCTTGAGCTGGTTTGTCTGTTCAACCGTCAGAAGCGGAAGATAGCCGTTTTCGTCGCGCTCAACGTCAATAATGTTTCCGGCAGTCAAGGCACCGTCAACGTCTTCAATAAAATCAATATGAGTAAGGGAATCAACGCGGTCTACAGTCGGAAGTTTTTCTACATCAGTAGAAATTTTGTCAATGATTGCCAGATTTTCCGGCGTGATAATCGAACCTTTGTCCGTTTCAACCGATACACCGATTACAACAGTGCTTCCAAAGCGGTCTTCGGACTTGATAAGGCGCTGATAAGACTCGTGCTTCTGTGGAAAATACAGGCGTGTCGAGTCGTCCATTTTGATGTCTTTAAGCTGAAATCCCAGCACAACTGTAACAGCTAAAGTTGCTGTGATAATCAGCCATGGATGCTTAAACAAACGATTCATCTGAAAATCCTCCATTTCGTTCATTCATACAGTTTA
>CAVJKK010000171.1:0-4165 GCA_963649855.1 Anaerovoracaceae bacterium | reverse complement strand
CACCGCAGGAGAGGAAAGCCTATATGATGTTTTCAGAAATCGTTCAGAAAGAAGCTCAGGAGATGAGAGAAGAAGGTCGCGCGGAAGGAAGAGCTGAAGGTATGGAAGAAACCCGCATCGAAACAGCAAAGAATCTGTTATGTCGAGACTTGGATGCACAACTCGTTTCTGAGTGTACCGGTCTTCCACTTGAACAGGTTTTAGAACTTCAGAAAGAACTAATGGAAGTGCCAGCAAATTAAATAAAAAAGTGCCGTTCATTCTTCAAGTTCTTATGCGGACTGGACATCAAGGACAATTTTACAGAAAGAGCTTTCCGCCCCGTCCGCAGACTAGCCCGCCGTCCTCTTTGGCGCGCTACTAGCCCCCACGCGCGCCGTCCGCCACACACCACGCCTTGCCCCCACACCACATCTTGCACTACATAAAAAAAGCGCTCCTTGCGGAGCGCTTTTTGTGTTTTTTAAGCTGTGTGCTTAAACATTACATCTTAACGCGGAAGATCATCGGGATTGAGATGCTCTGTACTGAATCGCCGAAGTTTTCTGCTACGTCGTAGTTTTCGTAAACACAACCGATTGAGATTGAGTTAGAACCAGCGTAGAACTGTGCCCATGCACTTGCACGGAGTTCGATAAGTGGATCTGTTCCCTTTTCGTTATCTTTGTTAGGAATTTCTGCACCAGCGTTCTTTCCGAGACCGATCATGTCTGCAACTACACCGTATACAGCAACTTTGCTGTTGATCTTGTAGCGAGCCATGAGGTTGTTTGTAAGGATAGCGTCGCGGCTGATTGTTGTACCGCCTGCTTTTCCACTAGAGAATTTGCTGTCTGCGAGACCCTTTGTTGTTGCATTGCTTTTTCCGTTGAGTTTAGAAGCATTTTCTTCTGCATCGATGATAGCTGAGTAACTGTGGAAAGAAGTGAATGAAAGGTCTTTGCTAGCTTTGTAGTACAGGCGGAGGTCAGCAGACCAGTCTGTAAAGTCTCCATCGATGACAGATCCTGCACCACCGACTGTTACAGTAAGGTTGTCAACGATTTTTGGCTGGAGGTAAGCACCAAATGCCATTGCTGTGTCATTGGTCTTTACTTCGCCGTATTTGAATACGAATTCGCCGTTACCAAAACCAGTTGTTGCTTCTACGAGACCAACAAGTGAGTGTCCCTGAAGGCTGCCACTTGAAGTAGAACCATTCTCATCAGAAGTTTCGTTAGAAATATAAACACCGTTTACTTCGAGTTTTACAGCCTTGAAGTTGCGGATGTTGTATTTTGCACCGATTGCATAGCTTTCAGATGCTGTAACCTGTACCGGCAATACAATGTTGTCTACGAAGAATGATGGAGAACCTGCATAAGCTGAACCGAGTTTCTTGAATTCAAAGTCCATACCTTCCATGTTTCCTGCATCAACGTCTGTCTTGTTGCGGTAAGCACCCTTTACTTTACCATCAGACCAGAAACCTGCAAAAACGCCTACTTTACCGAGACGAACGTCTGCACCCAGAGTCTTTGTGCGGAGCCAGTAAGGTGAGTTTTCGTCACCTACTAATGTGTAAGCGAAAGAAACGATGTCTCCGTTAAGGTTGATACCGAGGTTGTCTGTACCAGCTCCAGAGTAAGCATCTGCGTAAAGAATAGCTGTCTGTTCTTTAGTTGTTTTAGTTACTTTACCAGATGTGTAAGTATCATATTCGTTTGTATGTGTAAGAAGGTTTGCGCGCTGTCTGTAGTTGAGCGAAACAGCAACATCTGCAAATGCAGCACCTGCTACGATTGCACCTAATGTAAGTGCACTGATTATCTTTTTCATTTAATTCCTCCAAGAATTTTGTCTAGGTAACTATGTTCTTCTATAAAAATTAGAGTCCGATTGTTACGTAGATTGGCAATTTAACATCGCCAAGACCTGCATAAGGAGTTACTCCGTCCCAGCGCATGTCAAATGCAGCAGTTACGAAAGCTTTTTCCGTGATGTCGATTACACAAGCCGGTGTGATTGCTGTTTCAAAAGCATCTGGTTTTGCAGCAGAAAGGTCTTCGATTGTGTGGTTGAGAGTTACCTTGAAGCTGATGTTGTCGCCAGCTACATGGTTTACGCTAGCCATGAACCACATAGACTGAAGGTCTTCGCCGTCAGCACCCTTTGTGAATTCTGTCTTTGAGTAGTTGAACATACCTGTTACGGCAGTTTTTTCTGTGAATGCATAACGTGCGCGGAAGTCAACACCCATTTCGCTGCCGTCTGCATCATCTGCACTTGATTTACCGAAAGAGAAACCTGCAGTTGCTTTAAGGTTTTCAATCATGAGAGGGCTTACGAATGCACCGATTGAGAATTCTTCGCTGTCAAATGAACGCCATGCAACGTTTACGTTGATAACGTCTTCCTGGCGGTAGCCGACTTCAGCAGCAAAGCCAGAAACTGAATCAAACTTGCCGTAGTCACCGTAGTGCTGTGTGATAAGTTTCATTCCATTACCATCTGCTGCGAAACACGGTGCAGAAAGGTCTACAAATCCGCCCTTTACGAGAAGAGTTCCAGGCAGTTTGTCTGCAAGAGTGTATGCAAACATTGTTGCCATTGCGTTGCTGGTAAGGTTGTTGCTGTCGGATGCAATAGAACCATTGATAACGCCCATTTTGTGTGCTTCAAAGTAGTCAGAGTCGAGGTCGCCTGCATCAACGTTTACGCGGTCAGCATAGCGGCTTGTCCACTTACCAGAAGTAACCTGAAGGTTTCCAACCGGAAGACCAAAAGTCATCCAGCCGTAGTAAGAATCCAATTGAAGATTTGTTGTAGCGTCCGTACTCTTTTTGCAAGGGGTAGTTTCAGTACATGCTTTTATTGTCTGTGTATCTGTAATATCAAAATCCAGTACTACACCGGCAATGTCGTTAGAAAGCTCGAGACCGAGACAGTCTGTACGGCTTACATCCTTTAATGATTTACTTGTTCCGTCGACGATATTAGTTCTCTTCCAGGTGAAAGAAACGTCGGCAAAAGCAGCTCCAGCAAGAACAATACCTGCAGCAGCTACAGCTACGATTTTTTTCATAATAAAAAATCCTCCTATTTTTCGGGAAATTTAAACCAACGGTTTTTTTTTAATTTCCTTTTGCGTTCAATTATAAAAGCGTGTTTTTTTTACGTCAATGTTTAGTTTTGTAAATTTTCCGTCAAATTTGTAACCAGACTGACGCATATTTGTTGAATTGCTACTTTGGCGCGGAAAATTCTTTTTGCAGTGCGAGCACCTGCTCAAGCGGGAGACCGGTACACTTTGCTATCTGCGCTGGCGTAAGACTCAACTCGAACATATTTTTTGCGGTTTCAATGCGGGTTTCTTTAAGCACTTCTGTTCTTTCTTCAGCACGTGCTTCCTTGACCATATCATGAGCGAGGTCTTGTGCCATATCCTTTGCCATGCCTTCAGCCATATCTTTTGCAAGTTTTTTTGCCATAATCGGAGCCCATTCTTCTGCCAGGAAGTGAGCCTGTTCTTTCATTTCCTGTTCCCATGTCATGTATTCCTGCCTCCTCTTTGCATTTATTTTAAGGCGTTCAACGAGGGCGGAAAGTTTTTCTGTAAAGTTGTCCTTGATGTCCAGTCCGCACAAATATTTAAAGAATGAACGCATCCTTTCACTGCTCATTTTATCATAGTTCAGGGCATCGAAAAAGACCGTTGTCGTTCCGTCATTCATTAAAATTGTGCTGTCTTCTTTTGCGGTTCTGCGGAAGGTGTAAACAGGCAAGCCGTAGCCGAATACGTCTCCGAGACAAAGAAAGATGACGTAACTGTCTTTTAAAGAATTGTAATCAAGCCCGCTGTGTAAGGCGTCTACGTCCATCACGCCGTGATAGTAACGCGCGCGTTTTATGAGATTTGTCTTTCGGGTTGTCTGAATTTCTATGTCAAAAGACCGTCCGTTTCCATCCTTTACGTAAACATCAAAACGGATTCCATGCGAATGGTAGTCAGCTTTAAGACTTTTTTCTGCGTTCGGCTGTTCGATTTTTTCAATCTTGATGTTCAAAAGCATCTCGAGCAGTTCTTTGCAGATTTCGGGATTTTCTTCCATCACCCTGCAAAAGATAAAGTTGTTAGCAAGCGTCAAATCTTCCCATCGTTCAAAAACCGGTAATTCAAAGTTTT
>CAVJKK010000170.1:0-4179 GCA_963649855.1 Anaerovoracaceae bacterium | reverse complement strand
CTATGAATACTGGAGCGACAGCGAAATTCACGTCCGCATTCCTGACGGGGCTGCAGGCGGGCAGATTTACGTGGAAACTGAAAAAGGCACGAGCAACTACGCTTACTTTGAGTTAAACACTCCTGCCGGAACGAAAGAATATTCAGACAAGAAGACATACCTTATCCACCTGACAACAGACATAAACGACATCAATTCAAAGAAGGATACGACCCTTTCACTGCGCATTCCCCGTCCCTTGCAGACGGCACAGCAGCCGCGCGTTCAGCTGACGGAATGTTCGCCTGAGCCGGTTTTTGAAAATTATCAGAATACGCTCATTCAGCACATCCAGCTGTCAAAATCGAGTGCAAAAAAACTCAGGTTTGACCAGACTTTTATCGTTGAAAATTACGCCGTAAAAACTCAGATAAATGCAAAAAACGTAAAGCCGTTTTCCGACAAATCGCGCGTGTTGTACACGGCATTCACAAAGGCAGACGAACTCATAAAATCTGACGACGAACGATATGTGAATCTTGCCCGCTCAATCGTGAAAAAAGAAGTAAATCCGTACAATCAGGCAAAACTGATTTACGACTACATGATTGAAAACTATTCCCTTGAAAAGAAACTCAGAAAAACGGGTTCAGATCCGGCAGACCTGATTGAATCAAAAAAAGGCGATGCGTTCGATTTTGCGATTGTCTACACAACGCTTCTGCGCTCATTGAAAATCCCCGCCCTTCCGGTAAGCGGAATTCTCGTCGATTCTGAATTGAAATCAAAAAGCCACTGGTGGACTGAGTTCTACATTGAAAATGCAGGCTGGATTCCGGCAGATGTCGTTCTGGGAACCGGCACAGAATATAAATCATTCAAGGCGGTCAGTGAACCGGAAGCCTTTTACTTCGGGAACATCGACAGCCAGCACGTGATTTTTTCACGCGGCTTCAGCAGCTTAAAGCCGACGCTTCCGGACGGACGCGCAGTCTATCTTGAACGCACGTTTGCGCTGCAGTCAGTGTGGGAAGAATTCTCCGGCGGCACGGTAAACTACAGTTCGCTGTGGAATGAGCCTGTCATAACGGGTATTTACTAGCCTTGAGTTCGAGTTTTTGAAATTAGCCGTCTAAAAAAGGCTCTCGAATAAGTGTAAAACATAGCGCCGATTGAGCCTGTCGAAATCAAGCATAAACTAAACTGGTGGTTTCGACGGACTCAACCACCGTGTTTACCTACGCCTTTTTCTGACAATTTACACAGTAATTCAAAAACTCGAAGTTAATGTTATTACAAAAAACCTGAATCATTTTCTGGAGGATATATGTCTACAAAAGTTTTGTCGGTCGGAGGCTCGATCGTTGCCCCTGAAGGTCCGGATGTTGAATTTGTAAAAAAATTCGTCTCGATGGTAAAAGAATATCTCAGCGCACACAAAGCTGACAAATTGATTTTTGTTGTCGGCGGAGGTGGTCCTGCAAGAATCTATCAGAATGCTTTCCGTCAGGTAACGGACACTCCGGCAGACAAAGGCACGGACGCTGCAGACTGGATTGGAATCATGGCGACCCGTCTTAACGCTCAGTTTGTAAAGGCGAGCTTCGGAGACCTGTGCAAAGAAGCAGTTGTAACAGATCCGACGGTTGCAAAGGATTTTACGGGCTCAATTCTTCTTGCGGCAGGCTGGAAACCGGGATTTTCCACGGACAATGACGCAGTTCTCCTTGCAGAAAAATTCGGTGCAAAAACCGTCGTAAACTTAAGCAACATTGAAAAAGTCTACACGGACGATCCGCGCAAAAATCCGGACGCAACACCAATCGATGAAATTTCATGGGCAGATTTCAGGAAAATCGTAGGCGACGAATGGACGCCGGGAAAAAACTGTCCGTTCGATCCGATTGCCTCTAAAAAAGCGCAGGAACTTGGACTTAAAGTAATCTGTGCAGGCGGCAAAAACCTTGAAAACATAAAGGCAATTCTTGAAGACAGGGATTACATCGGAACGACGATAAAATAGCCACTTTTCAGCGCACTATCCGTCAATTTTTACCAGCAGCAGAAGTCCTTTTTTTACGCTGACTTCTGCTGTTTTGCCGGGGGCAACCTCATTGCTGGAAGAATAAACGTACTCCGGCAGAACCTTTCCGTCTGTCAGATTGTATTTTGCACCGGAAATCTTCACCCCGCTCACTTCTCCTGCAACAGGAAGGAGAGAAAAATAACTGCATTCACTTTTCTTTATCTGAACGGGAACATCTGCGACAATCTGCATTGTAGAATAATCATCAACTATTATGGCTGAAGCGCCATTTTTATAAAGATAAATCAGCGCGGAAATATTTACAAAACTGTGGTCAAAACGCTCCCCAATTACACCCGCCAGCAGAAAATCCTTAAAACCGCGTTTAAGTCCTTCTTTTACGGCATAGAAAGAATCAGTGTCGTCTTTTTCGCGGGGAAGAGTGATTGTTTCAACCTGTGTCTGAGGCTTTTCAAAAGAATCAAAATCCCCGAGTATTAAATCCGGCTGAACCTGAAGTCCTTCTAAATGTGCAAGTCCCGCATCGCAGAAAATAAAATAATCACTTTTGCGGAAAAACTTTTTTAAGCGTTCATAATTCTGAATTTTCGCTGCCCCGACAATCACGCAGCGTCTTTTTCCGTTTTTCGTCAAAATCATTTTTATTCAAACACCGGATAACATTCAAAACCGGCATTGCGAAGCTGAGAGCCCATCGTTCCGTCTTTATTTTCATCAACCACGACGAGATAATATTTTGTACCGCTCGGACGCACTTCATCCGTGATTTTTGCAGTAAATCCCTTTTCCTTCAGTTTTTGAATAAGTCCGTCTGCATTTGCCTTATCGCGGAAAAGTCCCAGCTGCTGGCGCACGATTTTTTCACTTTCCTCAGGCTGAACTTTTGCTTCTTCAGTCTGTGCTTTTGAAGCATTTTCTGTAATTTTTTCTTCAACCGCAGGAGCTTTTTCAACTTCCGGGGACGCGGTAGACGAACGCGGAACGAAATACCAGTAAGGAGCCGGCAGAATGTTGATTTCGCCTTTTACGACGGCACATTCGGGAGTTTTCGGAAAATCCTTTTTCAGCGCGTCAGACCAGGAAGCTTCCCCCGTAACGTGCCACAGCGTCAAAAGAATCTGCGGACAAACGGACTTCATAGAATCAAGCGAAGAATACGTTTTCAGCATTGCAACTGCTTCTTCCGTGTCTTCGATTTTTTCTGCCTTACACAACGCGCCCCACTGCTCGTAGAGTTTTACATAGCCCGTAATCTGCGGGTCAGTTGAATTCCGCACGGCAGAGTTCAGATAATTCAGTGCTGTTGACCAGTCGCCTGCGCTCAGCGCACAGCGGACGGCGTCAATCACAAGCTGTTCACTCGATTTTTTCGGCATTCCGTCTGCATCTTTTGCGGCAATGGCAGCGGCTTTTGCATAATACGTGATTGCTTCCTGATAGTTTCCGGTCTGCTCGAGAATGCCTGCCAGAAAGGCGCAGGAAGAACGCTGTTCACACGGAACAGTGAGGGCTGGAATCGTTTTTTTAAGATAATTTACGGACTGTTCAACGCTGTCTTTTTTTGAAGCCTCTGCAGCAACGGCGCGGGCAGTCTGAGCAGAAGCCTGTGAATTCTGAGTCTGCGCTAGAATGAAGAAAGTCAGATTGAAAACTAAAATGGCAGCGATGCTTTTTTTCATGACTATTGTCCGTCTTTTTTTTCAGTCTTTTTCTGTTCTTTTTGCTTTTTACCGATCGGACTGCGGATTTTCAGGTCAAAGATTGTTTTTTCTTCGGCGGAAGGTTTTTCACCAGAAGGCGAACCGTTCAGAGTGTCTGAAGTTTTCTGTTCAACCGCAGCGCCGCCAGTGTTTTTTGCAGATTTTTCTGTTTTTTCGCTTTTTGAATTCTTTTTACCGCCGTTTTTGAAAATTGCAAACGGGAGCATCAGTATGATTCCGATAAGGAATGAACTCAAAACGGTCAGAAATACCGGAACGCTTTTGAATGTATGAAAAATCAGGTTGATGTCGCATTTGTTCGCGTCTTCGAGATTGAATCCGCAGAATATCGTTACGAGTACGAGAAGAATTATTGTTCCTATCAGTTTTAACGGCATATTTCCTCCAGAATTATTATAAAAAATAAAATCAACAGTAAAGCTGTTATAATTC
>CAVJKK010000169.1:1851-4184 GCA_963649855.1 Anaerovoracaceae bacterium | reverse complement strand
GATTATGTACATGCCTCTTGGCGTTGAGCAGTTTCCAAAGGTAAAAGACTATCTTGTAAAGCACGGAATGCCGAAAGACGCAATCGCCACAATTTCAGGCGGAGCGACAACTGACAAGGCAATGGACGCAAGAGACGCTATTTTTAAGGATTTTAACGATGTAGACGGAAAATGCAAGGTTATTATCGGCTCTAGCTCAATCAAGGAAGGCTGCAACTTGCAGGGCAACACAACGACAATTTACTGTACACAGCTTGACTGGAATCCTACAGACGTTCAGCAATTGTGGGGACGCGGCTGGAGACAGGGAAATAAGCAGGGAATTGTACATTGCGTAACGCCTCTTATGCACGATTCTCTTGACCCGATGATTTACCAGAAGCACGATGAAAAAGGCTCTCGCACAAACGACATTTACAGCTACAAAGGCGACAGAATGAATCCGCAGGACGTAAACCCGGAAGAATTGAAGTTTGCGCTCATAAAAGACCCGGCAAAACGTGCCGACTTGCAGGTTATGGAATATGCGGAAAAAAACAAGTCTGACGCAAAAATGTACGGACAGATGATTGACGTTCTGCACAAACAGATTGACGCCGCTTTTGAAAGCGATGAGAAACTGGCAGAAAAGGCTGAAAACTCGCTTGGTATAGACTCAAAAGGTGTTGAAAATAATATAGAGAAAGAGAAGAAAAATTTAAGCAATGTAAAAAAAGTTATTTCAAGCCTTGCTAAAAAATACAAGGGCAAGGAAGACGAATGGCAGGCTGACTTTGAAAAAATCAGCGAAGAATTAATAGGCTTGAACTTGCCGGGATTTTACCATGGAATGAGGATAAAATATCCTTACAGCGAAACTATGGACGTTCTCAAAGGGCGTGAGAAATACTATTCTGACCAGCTTGCAAGAGACAGCTCTTATTTGAGAATGTACAATAAGGAATTGTCGAAAGCGCAAAAGACACGGGACGCAACAAAAAAATATCTTGAATCAAGGGGAATGTTTACAAAAGGAGACTGTGAGCAGAAAATCGCTGATTACCTGAAGCTGATGAATACAGCAAAGGAAAACGCTGAAAAAGCGAAAGAGATGAGAGCGGAATTCTATAAAAAGGCGGTCGCTGACAACGCGGCAAACGAAAAGAATCTTTTGAGCGTCTCTGAGCTTGTAAAGCAGAATGTCGATTCAATCATGAATGATTTGCACCCGATGGATGCGGAATGGAAGGCAAAAATCAAGGCGGAAAACGAAAAGCGATTCGCAAAGTCATTGCCGATGTTCTTCATAATGAACGGCAGATTCTACGTTAATAAAAACGTAAGAATTAAAATCTAATGACATTTTAGCCGGGCGGAAAGCCCGGTTTTTTATCGGAAAAATCCAGACTTGCATACGGCTGAAAAAACTATATAATGAGGCTTGAAAATATTATTGCGTATTTATGCGTGGTTATGAATATTTTTAAGGGGGAAGTTATGAAGAAATTTTCAAAGCCGACAACTGGCGCATTTGTCTTGTCTCCTGCAAAGGCAAAAATGTTTCTTGAAAGCAAAAAAAAGACCTCCGATGATGTTCTTGCACGGTTTGAGCGCCTCCATACAGAAAAGATAAAAGCAAGAGACGGAAAAAGGTAGTGTTTTGCAATGTATGGAGAGGAAATAAAATACTCAGTCGGTCTTCTGACATTTGAGGATAAGGACAGGATTCAATCTTTTTGCTGCGGAAATGAGCAGCTTGACCGCTATATAAAAACTGAGATTTTTTCTTCTGATGAGCTTGATTGTTCTGACGGATTGCATTTTAAAGTTTTTTTGCAGGATAGCGGAGAAATCATAGGATTTTTCTCTTTGGCTACGTCTGGAATAATCCATAAAGTAATGAACTATCTGAAAATTCTTCCGGCAATAAAAATCGATGTTTTTGCTATTGATATGAAGTATCAGCGTCTTCATTTTAATGAGGAGTCAGAAAAAGCGGAAAATCCGGCAGAACATTTATATTTTAGCGATGTCATAATGCTGGAAGTCATAAAGCGGATACGGAATATCAACGATAAAGAGGCTTGCGTTGATTATGTTGTTTTATATTCCGCACGTGGAAAAGAGCATTTCTATGCACGTAATATGTTCAGTCCGTTTGAGCCGTTTATGGAAAAAGAGCTGAACCAGGAAATAATAAAGAACATACCCATGTATCTTGAACTTTAAAATCTAATGACAAAACCGTTTTTTTAGTTTAATTTAGAGCTAACATTTTTAATATTTTTTGATGTGCTTGAAAAAGGCAGTCGCTTATTCTTGAAAAAGAGAATTGCGGCTGCCTTTTTTTTGCT
>CAVJKK010000169.1:0-1841 GCA_963649855.1 Anaerovoracaceae bacterium | reverse complement strand
TTTGATTATGGGGCTGATTTATGAAGTATCTGATTAACAAAAACTTTTTGAAGAGCTTGGCAAAATCAATGGAAAACGAGGCGGATTCATTCCAGAAAATAAAGGCTGAGATTCTGGAGCATTTGCGCAATATCGAGAAAAAAGAAAACAGCGAGCTAAAAAAGGCTGTTGCGCATATATGCGAAAATGAACATTTATTCGGTTATCTTGAAAAGTCTGATTCTGGCGAATGGGTAGAAAAAAGCGGATTCGGGCTTGGAACTGTAAGAACGTGGAGAGGAAAGAAATACAAGAAAATATCAGTAAAGCCTAACCGCTGGGTACGTGTTTATGACAGGGCAGACCGCGGAGCGAAAAACGCAATTACAAGGCTGATTCACAGGGCGGAACAAATAGAAAGCCCGGAAGAGATGATGCAGTTTGTGCTTGCAAACAAACAGCGCTTTATGGACGCAAACGGAAAGCCTCTTGATATTGTCGACCGCCTTAAAAAAGTAATCGACGCAAAAAACGCTGAATATGATTCAAAAGCGGGCGGTAAAGAAAATAAAAAAAGCAATGCGGGGGATAATCTTAGAAATCTCCTGAAAGACAGACCAAAAGCGGAACAGAAAGAAATCCTTGAAAAAGTTTCCAAAAAAGGCGGAACACGCGGAAAAACGGCAAGACAGGTTTTGAAAGAAGATTTCGGCGAAAGTGTAAAACAGGAATCCAGCGATGAAGCAGTAAGACGCAGAGAAATTAAGAAAATTAAAACAGTGGAAAAGAAAAATAAAGAAGCTGATAAATACAAAAAGTTGCGGGAACAGCTTAAAAAGGAAATTGCAAACGGTGAACGCAATAACACAGAAGAACTGAAAGAAGATGTAGAGGAATGGCAACACCTTCTTTACATTGCAGAACATGACCCGCGCTCATCATACAGCAAAGAGCAGACAGAGCATTTTAGGGAAGTTGTAAAAATCGGCGAGGAAGAATTAAAAAGACGCCTCAATAAAAAAACAAAAACATTATCAGACATACGCAATCATTATGAAGCGTCAAACAGCGTTACCGGAAACAAGAAAACAATTTACGCCGGGGACGAGAAAATCAAGGGACACTGGAAACTTGTAGAAGCTGACGCTCCAATGGCAAGCCACGATGAAAAAACTTTCGCAAAGACTGACGGATTTCCGCAATCCAAAAACGGCGGAACTATAAACGACCGCGATTATGAGCACGACAAAGACGCACAGGAATCGGTAAGAGACATCGCCGCTAATTTCAACGGGCGGGCGCTTGATATGGGCGAGCCGGTTATCGTTACAAAAGACGGAATTGTCATAAGCGGAAACAATCGCACAATGTCATCTAAGCTGGCGGCAAAGAACGGAACTGACAAGCAGTATCTTTCAGACCTGAGAGAGCAGATAGAAGATTTCGGGTTTGACGAGGAAGATTTGGACGGATTCAAACATCCGCGGATTGTGTTTGAGATTGACAATGAGCACGAAGGCGACTACACGACAGAAGAATTCGCAATGTTCAACAAGACAGGCAAAAAAGCAAAAAACGCAACAGAAAAAGCCGTTGAGATTTCAAAGACAATAAAAAGCGAAGCTGTCAAAAATGTAGCAGACGTGATTTCCTACTATGACACAATGGGCGAAATGTGGGCGGACAGGGACGCAAGCCGGAAAATAATGAAGTCTTTTGTTGAAAGCGGAGTTATCGGCAAAAACGACATGGCGCAGTATTACACGGAAGAAGGCGGAATGAGCGCCGCGGGCAAGGAGTTTGTAGAGACTTGCCTTATCGGTTCAATCATGAACGAAACAAACATCAGAACGCTTTCCGGG
>CAVJKK010000168.1:0-4199 GCA_963649855.1 Anaerovoracaceae bacterium | reverse complement strand
GAAAATTATTTTGCTGAATATGATTTTAGGATTGAATCAAAATATTTGCTGTTCCGGCTGTAGGCACTCTGGAAGACTGTGAGCGAAAGCAGGGCGATGTGGTCGCCGTCGAGTTGCGTGATAATTTTGAAGTCTTTCGTGAATGATTTTGAAACGGCGTTGTAAAAAAGATTTTCGAGTTCCGTTGAGTTTTTTGAGGATTCGACTTTTAAAAGTTCAGAGTACGGGTATGTGCAGTCGGTTCCAAGCGTAAAACGGCGTAAAAAGCTGCCGGTAATCCGGGATTTTTCTTCCGCGACTGAGGCGGACAGGTCGATTACGTCCATTGCGAGTACGGCGCTGTCTGAAAGCGTGAAGAGGTTTTCGGCGGATAAAGTCCAGCGGGAGTCGAGGGTGATTGTCTGCGTGAAATTTTCGAGTTTTTTGAAAGTTATTTTTTGTTTCTGTGATTTTTTCGCTGAAAAATCTGCCTTGTGACTGTCTTCTGCTTTTAAAGGGAGACCTTCAAAGGCTGAAAAATTTTCGTCGGAAGATGAGATGAGCTGACCGGCAGTTACCTGCGTGAGGACAGAATTTTCTGTGTCAGAAGTGATTTGTTTTACACTAAAAACCGGCACGAGCGGATCAAAAGTGACTGTTACGTCTCCCCCGAACTGTTCAAATTTCTGTGGAATTGAAACCCTGGCAGTTACGTTTCCGGCTTTCTGGCGGCGGGAAGTGAGTTCGTAGAGCATATCGTGAAGGTAATTTATGAGTTCTGTGTCTTCGGCGGTTGTGCCGGAAAGTATGCGTTCACCGGTTAAATCAACATAATTTTTTGTGGGGTCAAGCGTGACGAGGATTGAAACGTCTTTTGCTGGAAGCAGCGGGCTGGATTTTGTCTGAGCGGGAGCGAAATAGCGCAGACCGTAAGTTGAGTCGTCGTAATAAACGATTCCAAAATATGATTCGCGTTCAAATGTAGAATCTTTGTAATAAACGAATTGCCCTGACTGGTCAGGGATTTTCTGTGTTACGCCCGGAAGTGCAAAAAGAGGTACACTCAGGGAAAGCAAAATAAATGCGAGTGAGGAAAATATTTTTTTTAAATGACCGAATTTCATTTTTTCTCCAATAAAAATCAGGGAAGGTAAAAAAAGCCGGGTGTTATGCCCGACTTTTACAAAATGCTATGCCTGAAGTTTTGCAAGTTCGTCTTTTACAAACTGAATTGCTTTTTCAGCGGTTTTTTCGACTGGAACGAGTTCTGCTTCTTTTGCTGCGCGCGGCTTGAATTCAACGTTCGGGAGATTTTTGTCGCCGATCGTGATTCTTAATGGAATACCAATCAGTTCCATATCTGCAAATTTTACGCCCGGGCGTTCGTCGCGGTCATCGAGTAAAACTTCGATTCCTGCTTTTGTAAGTTCCTCGTAGATTTTGTCTGCGGCTTCTTTCATCGCGCCTGAATATTTGATTGGCACGATGCAAACATGGAATGGTGCAACTGACATTGGCCAGATTATGCCCTTTTCGTCGTTGTTTTTTTCGATGATTGAAGCGAGCGTGCGGTCAACACCGATTCCGTAACATCCCATTGTCGGTTCCTGCGGTTTGCCGTTCTGTCCGAGGAAAGTTACGTGCATTGATTTTGTGTATTTGTGACCGAGCTTGAAAATGTGACCGAGTTCGTTGCCTTTGCGGGTGTAGAATTCGCCACCGCAGAGAGGACATTTGTCGCCTTCTTTTACTGTGCGGACATCCGCATTGATGTATGGAGTAAAGTCGCGGAGTGGTTCAACATGTTTGATGTGGTAGCCGTCTTTGCCAGAGCCTGCAATTGCGTCGTTCATCATGGCTTCGCCGTCTTTTACGACTGAGTAGTCAACAACGAGCGGACATTTTGCCGTGATTGGACCAACAAATCCGTGAGGTGCGCCGGCATATTCCAGAACTTCTTCTGCTTCTGCGAGCACGACTTCTGAAGCCTTGAGTGTTGCTGCGAGTTTTGCTTCGTTTACATCCAAATCTGCACGGATAAGGACACAAACGTAAGAAAGCGGGTAGTAATCGCCGGCAGGGTCTTTTACCCTCTTCCATTTGTCTGCACCGTTTGCGCCTGTCATGTCGAGCGCTGAGTTGATTACGCGGTAAATTAGCGCCTTGATAAACATTTTTGGTGATTCATCAAAGAATTTTTCCATGTCTTCAATTGAGAAAACGCCTGGAGTTGCAACCATTTCTACAGGAAGGTCAGTTTTTACAGGTTTTTCGCCTTTTTTGTTTGTTGATTCGTCTGAAGCACACCATGCTTTTTCAACGTTTGCGGCAAATCCGCATTTTTCGTTCGGGCAGATGATGAGCGTGTCGTCGCCGATGTCAGATTCAACCATGAATTCTTCTGAACCTGAACCGCCCATTGCGCCAGAATCTGCACGTACCGGAATGATTTTCAATCCCAGCCGTTTAAAAATTCTGAAATATGCTTTTTCGTAAAGATTGTAAGATTCATCAAGTGAGGCATCGTCTGCGTTCATTGTGTAGCCGTCTGCCATGATAAATTCACGACCGCGCATTACACCGTAGCGGGGACGAATTTCATCGCGATATTTTGTGTTAATCTGATAGAGGTTTACAGGAAGCTGCTTGTATGAGCTTAAAGCGTCGCGGACAATTACAGTAAATGCTTCTTCTGCTGTCGGAGAAACGACCATGTCCTGTTCGCCGCGGTTTTTTGCCTTGAGCATCTGAGGTCCCATCGTTTCCCAGCGGCCTGATTCTTTCCAGATGTCGCCCGGAACGATTACTGTTGGTTTGAATTCAAGTGCTTCTGCCGTGTTGTTCCATTCTTCACGGATAATCTGTTCAAGTTTATAGAGGGAACGGAGTCCAAGAGGAAGATATGTGTAAAGTCCGTTTCCAAGTTTGCGCGTAATTCCTGCCCTGAGCATGAGCTTGTGACTTGCGATTACTGCTTCTGCAGGGGCTTCGCGAAGTGTTGAAATATAGAATTTTGATGTTTTCATGATTGTCTAGTTTATTGAAAAAGGTGGTTGTTGACAACTGAGAGGAAAATCGTTAAAAGGCATAAAAAAAGCTGACTCTTCAATGAAAAGCCAGCCTTTTGCAATTTTTTAGTTTGAATTTAAAGTGAGATGGCGCGGAAGACCGTCAATCATAATCGGACTGAGTTCAGCCTGAATGAGCGGATGGATATAGTGAATCAGGTCTTTTGTAACCTGAGCGTCGCCGTCAATCCATTCGAGCGGAACTTTCTTTTCAACGTTTGCAATTTCCTTTACGTCGGCAGTTTCCGTAATGCACATGTAAGGATCGTCAGAAACGCGTTTAAGAACTACAACTTTTCCCGTTTCGCCTTCAAATGCTGCTTTTACGGCAGCGCCACCGACATTGAATGCTTCCGTAATGTCCGTGCGACTCGACATGTGGGCAGCACAGCGTTGTAAAGTTGAAAGCTCGATTGCGCGTGATTTCAAGCCGAGTTCACTCTGGAGCTTCATTGCGAGGAAACTTGCAGTTCCGGACATCTGTTTGTGGCCGAATGCATCCACAGAATCCGCATGCTGACCGAGTTCAAACACGTATCTTCCGTCGGCAAGTTTGATTCCTTCAGAAACAGCGATTACAACGGATTTTCCTGTCTGCGAAAGTTCTTTTACGCGGTTCATGAATTTGTCGATGTCAAAAGCTTTTTCCGGGAGATAGATTAAATCAACGCCTTCGCAGTCTTCAGATTTTGCAAGTGCTGAAGCAGCTGTGAGCCATCCTGCGTTGCGACCCATGATTTCTACAACGGTAACAGTCGGATAGTCGTAAACAAGACCGTCGCGGATGATTTCTTTCATTGTTGAGGCAATGAATTTTGCAGCCGAGCCGAAACCTGGCGTGTGGTCGGTGATTGCAAGGTCGTTGTCGATGGTTTTTGGAACTCCGACAAAACGAACGCTGCTGTTAATCTGCTTTGCATAGCGCGAAAGTTTTTCGATTGTGTCCATTGAATCATTTCCGCCGATGTAGAAGAAATATTCAATTTCGAGTTCCTTTAAGATTTTGAAGATTTTTTCGTAAGTTTCTTTGTCGGCTTCAATTTCCGGCAGCTTAAAACGACACGAGCCGAGGTAAGAAGATGGAGTTCTCTTTAAAAGGTCAATTTCCATCGATGAATGTATTTTCTGGGTCAGGTCGATGTACTGATGATC
>CAVJKK010000167.1:0-4199 GCA_963649855.1 Anaerovoracaceae bacterium | reverse complement strand
GGCAACAAAAGTTTACGAAGATGCACGCAAAACCGTCGCCGACTTTATCAACGCCGGAGATTCACGGCAGGTTATTTTCACGCGCAATTCTTCAGAAAGCCTGAACCTTGTCTCATACACCTACGGTCTGCAGAATGTAAACGCCGGGGACGAAATCGTCGTTTCAATCATGGAACATCATTCGAACATTTTGCCGTGGCAGTTTGTATGTAAGACAAAGGGGGCAAACCTCAAATTTTTATATGTAGACAAGGAAACGGGAGAAATTCCGGAATCAGAATATGCAAAGATTACACCGAAGACAAAAATCGTTGCGCTGACTTACGTTTCAAACGTTCTTGGAACAACAAATCCCGTAAAGAAAGTGGCAGAGATTGCGCACAGAAACGGAGCAGTAATCGTCGTTGACGGCGCACAGGCAGCACCGCACATCAAGGTCGACGTTCAGGACATCAACGCTGACTTTTTTGCGATGAGTTCCCACAAACTCTGCGGTCCTATGGGAATCGGCGCACTTTACGGCAAGCTTGACCTGCTCGAAAAAATGCCTCCGTTTCTCCGCGGCGGTGAAATGATAGAATACGTCACGGAACAGGACGCAACGTGGGCAGAAGTTCCGCACAAATTTGAAGCCGGAACGGTAAGTGCAGGAGACGCAGCAGGATTTGCAGCAGCCGTAAAATACATTCAGGGCATAGGCTTTGACACAATCACTTCGCACGACAACGCCCTCGCCTGCCGCTTAATCGAAGGACTTAAGGAAATCCCGCACGTTCACATTGCGGGGAACAAGGACGGCACAAAACGCTGCGGAATCGTTACGTTTACGGTAGACGGCGTTCATCCGCACGACATCGCAACCCTTCTCGCTGACGAAAAAATTGCGATAAGGGCGGGACATCACTGCGCACAGCCGCTCGGAGCATATCTGGAGCTACCGGCAACTGCACGCGCTTCAATCTATTTTTACAACACGGAAGAAGAAATCGACCTCCTGATAAGCAGGGTAAAACATCTGCGCGAATGGTCGGGATATAAGGATTAACAGCCGCTTACAAAAATTACCTTCATCTCCCGCGTTTTGTTTTGATATACTCAAGGCATGATAAAAATACTTGCACGACTGTTTGTCAAAAACTATAAAAACTACTCGGATTCAAAAGTCCGCTTTTCTTACGGCGTCCTGTGCGCCGTCACCGGCATCGTTTTCAACGTCATTCTTTTTGCGCTGAAATTCCTTGCGGGAATCATCTCAAAAAGCGTTGCCGTTACAGCCGATGCCTTCAACAATCTTTCAGACTCTGCAAGTTCAGTGATTGAACTCTTAGGCTTCAAGCTCGCTTCAAAAGAACCGGACAAAAACCACCCGTTCGGACACGGCCGCTTCGAATACATTTCAGGGCTTTTCATCAGTTTCTTAATTTTATTGATGGGATTTGAACTCATAAAATCCTCCGTAAAGGCAATTTTCCGCCCCGAAGAACTTACTTCAGGACTTTTTCCGCTCGCCGTCATGATTTTTTCAATCCTCATAAAGTGCTACATGTATTTTTACAACCATTCGCTGGCAAAAAAAATCAGCTCGGTTTCACTCGAAGCCGTAGCAAAAGACAGCCTGAGCGACTGCATCTCAACGTCCGTAGTCCTGCTTTCAACCGTTGCAGCGCGCTATGTTGACTTTCCGCTCGATGGAATCGCAGGAACAATCGTTGCCGCTTTCATCTTGAAAACGGGCTTCGACAGCGCAAGGGACACAATCGCCCCGCTGCTTGGCACTGCCCCGACAAAAGAATTCGTGATGCAGGTACAGAAGGAAGTCTTAAAGCACAAGCCGATCTGCGGAATGCACGACTTAATCGTCCACGACTACGGTCCCGGCAGACTTTTATTAAGCCTTCACGCCGAAGTTCCGGGCGACCGCGACATCTTTGAACTTCACGAGATAATCGACGAAACGGAAGTCGCACTCTCAAGAAAATTCAAATGCGTTGCCGTAATCCACATGGACCCGATAGACGTAAAAAACGAACGCCTCAACGAAATAAAACTCTTCATGATGAACTCACTCCCGAAAATCGACAGCGACTTAAAGTTCCACGACGTACGCCTGGTTCCGGGCAAAAGGCACACAAACCTGATTTTCGACATAGTAAAGCCGTTCAACTGCCCGCTCACCGACAAAATGCTCAAAACCCGCATAAACCGCCTCATAAAAGGCAGTTATTCCGACATAAACTGCGTGATCACGATCGATTCGCCATTTGTGCAATAATCCTGAATTCTTTATAATTTTCCGGGCGCATGGGGCTGCCAGAGACAGCCCCACCGGGTCTTCCGTGGTTACGGCGTCTTACGCGCCTCCAGTGCTTCGCACCGCGCTCACGCGCGCCACTACACCCCCTTGCGCTTACATACGAAGGTTTATTTTATGGACACAAAAGAACTTTACAGAGAAATATTGAACGATCACAACGTAAATCCGGCACACAAAGAACCGATGCAGGACGCAACCCTTGAATTAAAAGGCATAAATCCGAGCTGCGGCGACAACATCGTGCTCTACTTAAAGACAAAAGACGGAATGATCACGGACGGCTCATACACGGGTTCAGGCTGTGCAATAAGTCAGGCAAGCGTAGACATGATGCTCGACCTTGTAATCGGCAAAAGTCAGGAAGAAGCCTTAAAACTCTACGATATTTTTACGGGAATGATTCACGGAACCGCCACAGAGGAACAGATTGAGCAGCTGGACGAAGCGGCAGCCCTCGCAGACATTTCCCACATGCCGAGCCGCGTAAAATGCGCAGAGCTGGGCTGGCGCACAATGCAGGAAATGCTCACTTCGCCGGTAAAGACGGAAGAAATGCACAAAGCAGCCTCTCAGACACACACCAGCTGTCCTGCATAAAAATCAAATAATTGAATACATCTCGCGGATTTTTGTTTTCCACATTTCTACAAGTTCCGGCGGTTCTAAGGGGACTGCGTTTTTTCCGAAGCTGAGGATTTTTGAAAGCACTTCAGTCATCTTTGCTGCCGGGAACGAAAGTTCTATAAAGGCTTCTCCGTCTTTCTCCCCTTCCGTCACCGTCTGCTTCGGGTGCCACAGTTGGGTGCGCACAATCTGCACGGCAAACGCGGTAAAGCGTATCTTCACGGTCTGAGTTTTTTCACCGAAAAAGATTCCAAACCCGCTGTCGATGTGAGCTTTCAGTTTTTCTTCAAAATCCGCCTCATGCTGCGCAAATGCTTTTTTTGTAAGCGAAAGCTTTTTTATGCGGGCAACGTTAAAAGTGCGCAGAGCCGAGCGCAGATAGTCAAAAGCCACGACGTACCAGTTTCCGCCGTAGTTGATCAGATTGCACGGCTCAATGGTGCGGTTCGTTTCCTGATTCTTTGAGTTCGTATAGACAACGTCAAGGCAGAGTTTTTCGCGCAGGCTCGAACAGATTTCCGTAAAAAAGAAAGGGTCAAGGTTTTCAGCCGTGCTCACCTGATAGAGTATTTTGTCGCAGATTCCAAGATATTCCTTCGGAATCTGCTTTTTCAGGCCTTCAAGAAGTTCACTGCTCACCGCCGGAAAATAATTTGCATTCTTCAGCATTGACTGCATCGAAAGATAGGCAAGAATCAAATGCTGGTCGGCAAACTTTAACTGCTCGAAAGTCTGTGCATAGACATAGGCGCGTCTAGCCGCATTCCATTCAATCGGAGCTTCAAACCGGTCGCGCATGTATTCAATGTCGCGCTTGACCTGCCGCTCACTCACTTCAAATTTGCCGCAAACCTGCTTTATCGTAAAAGTCCCCGAATTACGAAGGCAGCGGTCAATAAATAAAATCCGTTCAGTCTGACTCATAACCACATTATAAACAGAAAACCAGATTTTTGCAGTCCGTCCCCCCTGCGTTTTTTTAAGACAATTCTAATAGCCCTAACTTCGAGTTTTTACAATAAATTCAAATAGCCTCTCGCCGGGAACCTGCCACGAGCCGCGTAATTGAGACAAGCTCAAGACGCGTTCGTGGACAGAACCCCGGCTACGGCTATTTGACATTAAAACTATTTAGCCTGATGTCGAGTTTTTGAATTATTGTATAAATTGTCAAAAAAAGGCGTAGGGAGGGGCTGGCACAAACAGAGCTTGGCATACCTGCCTCCTCTGTTTGATGACAGAACCGACCGAGAGCCTTTTT
>CAVJKK010000166.1:0-4208 GCA_963649855.1 Anaerovoracaceae bacterium | reverse complement strand
ATTAAGATAGGTAGTTTCTATCTGAGCATATCCACCACAACAACTTTTACCAATGTCAGCTGCTAAAACAATGCAACTGTCGGTCACAGGCTTGTATACAACCATAACAGCAAAACACATGAGACACTTGTATATCATGTCAACGTAGGCTTTTTTTACCTCGATTGTTCCCATCCAGAGCTTAAACGCACAGGAAATAATCATACAAAATGCAAAAAAACAGCATAAAAAAGCTACAGTGCTCGCAAAATCATCCAGTCCCTGATAAAACTTCGCTATTCCGCCGGTAAGAGGAGCATCAAGAACCTTTTTATTTTCCACCGTGGTTTTATGGTCAGGCAGGGCAAGTGCCAATGTGCTTTCTTTCTTCTCATCATCGTCCTGTTTAGGAATAAATCCAGAAACTTCCTTCTTTCCGTTAGGAATATCATCATACTTGCTATAGCCTAGTGCTTGTGCATCCTCTTTCGTCCACATTGATTGGTTTCTAATCTTCTCTAGCGGGTCAGTTACTTCCGTTTTCTCCGCTTTCAAGGAAGAAGCCTTCACTTTTTTAGCAGCTTCCTGCGCTGCTTGCTGCATTTCTTTTTCCGCTTCTTCAGCAGCCTTTTTTGCCTTTGCCTTTCGCTCACTTGCCGATTCCTGAGTAGTAGGCACGAAGGTATCTTTTTTGCCGTTGGCAAAAACTGAACCGGACACCGACAGTGCCAGCATTGCAATCAAAAGCGCCTTCCTAAGATTTTTTCTCATAATTTTTTTCTCCCTGTTTCTCTACTTATTAGTAATATCCGCTGTCATCCACACTTGCAGACCTCATAGCTTCCTGTTGCTCTTGTTTTTCTTCAAGTTTAGCCTGTTCTTTAATTGCCTTTTCTGCCTTGTCAGCTGCAATCTTGTTTGCTATAAGACCGAACGTTCCCTGCATCTTTTCGACCATCTTACCAGTCATCCTTTCTACAGAGGCAAGGGCTGTCGTGTTCATCTGGGTAGCAGCATAAATACTTCCGTCAGGCAGGTTCTGAGCCATCGTCTGTATCGCGGCACTGTTTCCCTGAATCTCACTGTACAAGTTTTTCATACCTTCCGTAGAACCAAAAACCGCTCCGTTCTTCACGCTCTCAGAGAGCTGATAGTTTGCAAGTTCAAGCGTTGCAAAGTTTTCAGGAGACATTCCGTACTTCTTCATGATTTTCTGCTTATCCTTGTAGGAAAGTTTACCGACATAGCCAGCAACAGCCTTACTGCCGGATTCAACAGTTGCATCCCACGCGTTCTGGACAAAACCTGCAAGATTCTTCCCGCTGGTTCCAACCCCACAAAGGTCAGCGACAGAAATATCCATACCACCGAAAGAAATTGTCTCCTTCGTAAGCGCATCGGTAAGGTCATTGATTTTATTCATCTGCTTGTTGACAGCCGTAGTAACGTCCTTCGCGCTCTTATGCACAGCCGTAATAACCTCAAACGGATTTTCAGACAGACCTTCAAAGTTCTTGCCGAGACTGCTCAGGTCATCAAGGTTCATCGTCTGCATCTGCTGGGCAGCCTGCTGAATCTGAGTGTAGGTATTCTGAACCTGTTCAATCGTATTCTGAATCTGCTGATAATACGCATACAGTTCGTTAATGGCATTATTTAGGTTTGCAACGTCTAAGACAGGATAACCCTGAGCAAAAACACCCTGCCCTGCAAAAATAACAGCAAGGGCAGCAACAACAGCCTTAATCTTTTTCATCTTGATTTCTCCTTTCTATTTTTTCTTTTCAAATGAAACAGGGCTTTCTTCTGCCGCTCCAAGCGCAGGCGAAGCTCCCTGTTCTCCTTCTTCAGACTGTTGACCTTTTCAGTCAACTGCCTCAACTCCCCGACAAAAAAAGAACAGATGCTCTCAGACACAAAAGCCTGACCACCAGTCTTACCTTCAGTAAAATAAACCTTTCTCACTCCCCCTCCCTATTTAAAGTCCTTCAGATAAATGTCCGGGCTGAACCCCTGACAGCGCAGAATGTCAGCAGCAAGTTCTTTTCCGCTGTTCCTTCCGTAATGGGCTTCAAGCTCATCGAGAAGAGACTTAGGTGGACACAAAAGAGCAAGTTGAAAATCATCAAGCTCAAGTTCAAACAGACGCGCACCGTTAGGAGACTTATAAAAATAGTCACGCTTCATTCTTGCATTGGACAAGCTCACGATTTCAGAATCAGTTAAACCAAACGAAGCGTAATATTTACTGAGCATGTCAGAAGCGGCGTTAGGGTCAGCGAGATAGAAACGAGTAAGACACTGAGAAAGAATAGTCGTAGAAATGGAAGATTTTGCTACAGACGGAACGTCCTGGGTAGCAAAAACTACGGCAACACGCTTCTTACGGAGAGTGCGCAGCCAGTCATCAATCTTCTTCGCAAAATAAGGGTTATCAAGGAAAACCCAGGCTTCATCCATGACAAGCAGAGTCGGATGACCTGTATCATCGTTTTCCTTAGCGAAGCGGCTTTCAATGAACTTGAACAGATACATCAGAGCCGGCGTAATACAGGCCGTACCAAGCCTCATCAAAACGCCCATCTCAATCATAATGAAGCGAGACATATCAAGTTTCGTGTCATGAGCATCAAAAATCGCGCCGTATTCACCATCGAGCGTATAAGGTTCAATACCGACCTTGATTTCTTCATCCTGAACATACTGCTGGAAAGACGTAATGTCACGGCGGGCAGGTGTCTTCGTGTCACGCAGCTGTAAAAGGGCGGCACGGATAGCCTCTCTTCTTCTGGCATCAACAACAACGTGCTGTTCTGTAAGGCAAAGTTCAATGAACTCACACGCCCAGGTAATGTCAGTCTCGCTTTCAAGCTCCTTCAAAGGCTGGAATGCAAAGGCATCAGCACCCGGTTCAACGTAGCTTCCTCCAGAAGCCATGCACACCCCGCGGGCGGTCTTGTCCTTATCGAGAACGATTACCTGAGAGTTCTTATACTTGAGCCACTGAGACTCAAGAAGACAGAGGAAAGTAGACTTACCGGCACCAGATGGTCCGAAAATAAACGAATGAAAAACGTCACCCACGTTCATATTCAAAAAGAAAGGAGAGCGGCAGGAAGAAGCGGTCAGCAAAGGCGCACCACAGCCGATGTGCTCATAAGTCCACCTGTTCTTAAAATCACCATTCCACAAAGAAGACAGAGGAATGATGTGAGAACAGTTTGCACTAGACAAAAGAGTCTTGCGGACATTTGCGTAGTCATTGCCGGGCAGCATACCGAGCCACGCCTGGAAAGCATTTGACGTTTCAATCCTTGCACTAAAACCAACAGAGTTGATAAGACTCACTATGTAGTTCGCCTTGTCAATGGCGATGTTAAAGTTTTCATCGTAGACCTCAACACAGGAAGTGTAGTAACCGAACGACACAATGTCTTTAGACAGCTCAATTTTTGCGCTGTTAGTGTCTTCCTCAAAGGCAATGGCAGCAGGGTCAACACGGTCAGAAGAAACGTTACCGGCAGCCTCGACAAAAGCCTGTCCCCACGATTTCCGGGAATTGTTGAACCGTTTCTGATACTTTTCAATCAACCGGGCAGAATTGACCTTATCAATTCCAATCCACCGGGTCACCCATCGGTAATCAACGTCAGCCTTGTTCAAAAGGTCAAAAACGGCAGGATAGGTGTCAGTCGGGAAATCCCGGACAGCGACAATCGGGCAATACTTATTGCCGACCTTCATACAGGTCCCGGTTTCAACATCTTCTTCGGTGATGAACGAATCAAAGAAAACAGGGCTTCTCGGAGCAATCCGAGACTTCCAGGTCGTACTCAGACAGGAAGCAATATATGAAACAACAGCATCATTATTCAGCGGTTCAATAGAAATCTTAGTCTTAATGTAAGAAATGACATCTTCCGTATGGTCGCGGAAAAAAGCGAGTTCATGAGAAATATTCTGCTTATTGTAGTAATCCTCGCCGTCAGATTCATCTTTCTTATAAAGAAGCGTACTACCCTTGGTAGTCAGGTCGCTTTTAACCTGATAGGTAATCGTCAGAAAAAAGAAATTCTTGTAGTGAGAGTTCCGATTCTGGAACAAATCTTTTCTGCGGCAATCAATGAGATAACCGAGCGTATTATCCCACGAGCAGCCGGGATATTCCTTCGTCTTCTGTCTCCGGGACTCAAAATGACAGCTCCAGCCGCTTCCGAGCCTCTTAATGG
>CAVJKK010000165.1:0-4219 GCA_963649855.1 Anaerovoracaceae bacterium | reverse complement strand
TTCGCTTGTGCCTTCGGGCGACAGGCTCAACCACCGTGTTTACCTACGCCTTTTATTGCCAATTTAAACAGTACTCAAAAACTCGACATTCAGACTATTATCAAACAATCTTCCTACCACATTGAATTTAACTGAAAAATAATATATCATTAGCGCACTTCCAGAAGTTACCGATTGTTCGGTAACATACAGAGCAAAAGATGGCAAAATACAGGCACGAATACAAATATGTTTCCCCGGAAATTGCGCTCGAAGCACTCGAAAGCCGCATACAGACGATTCTTGAACGCGACAGTCACGCAGGTTCATCCGGAGAATACGCAATCCGCAGCATCTATTTTGACGACATCTTTAACACGTGTTTTAACGAAAACGAAGACGGCACAGACCCGCGCGAAAAGTTCCGCATACGCATCTACAACTGCTCAAAGGAACGGATTTCGCTCGAGTTGAAGCAGAAAGAACACGGCATGTGCTTAAAAACCTCGTGTCCGCTTCCGCTCAGTACGGTCGAAGAAATAATGGCAGGTAAAATCCCGGATTTTACGGCAGAAACCCCGTATCTCTTAAAAAAACTGATAAGCCAGATGCAATTCAGGGCGTTAAAACCGGTTGTAATCGTTGCATACGAACGCGAGCCTTTTGTTTACCGCGAAGGCAACGTGCGCATAACGTTTGACCGAAATCTGCGGAGTTCGGGCGACATCGCTTCATTTTTCGATGAAGCTGCAGCGTTCCGCCCAGTGTTTCCTGACGGTTCAAACATGATGGAAGTAAAGTTTGACGAACTTCTGCCGGACTTTATAAACGAAATCTGCCAGACAGGAACTTTGCGATGGACGTCGTTTTCAAAGTACTATCTGTGCAGAAAATTTGACGTAAGGGGAATATCACCGGCTTTTTTATGAGTCTGTAACCAGAAGGCGAAGTTTCCGCCCGGATAAAGAAAACATACACGAGGAATTTTATGGGATTCAAGGACATTTTTAAGAAATCTTTCATTCAGGGATTTACCCGCTACGACGCAACTCCGGAAAATATTCTTGTTGTTTTCCTGATTGCTGCATTTTTTTCGCTTTACATCTTCTTCGCATACAGAATTCTGACGCGCAGAACTTTCTATTCAAAGTCGTTCAATATTGCACTGCCGGCGCTGGTTCTGATTACGGCGGGCGTTATCCTCACAATTCAGTCGAGTGTCGTAATTTCTCTCGGTATGGTCGGCGCGCTTTCAATCGTTCGCTTCAGGACTGCAATTAAAGACCCGATGGATCTTGTCTTTCTGTTCTGGTCGATTTCTACGGGAATCATCTGCGGAGCGGGACTTGCCCAGATTGCGTGTGTGCTTGCCTTCGCGCTGACAGTTGCACTCTTCGTTTTTGACAAAATCCCGGTTGCAAAAGCCCCGAAAATCTTAATGATAAGCGGAAACGGCTATGAGCTGGAAAATGAAATCATGTCTCTCGTAAAAAATTACTGCAAATACTACACGATAAAAAGCCGCGCCCTTTCCAACGGCAAAGTGAACATGGTAGTTGAAATCCGCACAAACGCCGAAGGTGAACTTTTACAGAAAATCGCGGCACTGCAGAACGTAAACTCTTCAACAATCCTCGCCCACGACGGCGAAGTAACGTACTAAGCGACAGAATAAATAAAACACAATTTTTATTGTCATAAAAAGAAATCGTTATAAAATATGCAGAGAAGTGTTCCGAAACCTTTTTTAATAAGGAGAAGACAATTATGCTGAAACGAATTCTGACGATTTCCGCCGCAATTTTTGTGCTGCCGGCTCTGCTGTTTTTTTCAGGCTGTGAAACTGATTTAAAAGAACCTGAAAACGATTTGAAAATTGACGTAGACGTTCCCAAAGAAAAGACAAACAGAAGCGTGACCGTAACCGTAAACATCAAGGGTACGGATTCAATTGAAAGAGCCGTCTGCAAACAGGGTAGCGACGCGACTGCCGAAACTCTCCTCGCAGACGATTCCGCAATTCAGGCAACCGTAGATTCCCAGAACGGAAAAAAATGTACCTTTGAAATCACCGCTGAAAATGAAACTTCAAACGGCGTGTACACGATTGCAGCAGTTGACAGGAAAGGAAACAAGGGTGTCAAGAAATTTGAAGTCGTCAACTTTGACTTTACTCCCCCGGCAACGGTAACAAATGCTGACGACGATTATTCTGCAGAAAAAAACACAATCACTCTGAAATGGAAAAATCCTTCCGACAAAGACTTTGACCACGTAGAAATCTGCTACACGACAAACGACGGAACAACAGTTTCAGAAAAATCAGAAAATCTGACCACATCAAAAAACAAGGCGACAATCTCCGGCATTGATTCTGACAAGGCATCCTACAAATTCTATATTTCAAGCGTGGACAAACTCGGAAACAAGAGCAATGAATTGAGCTGCAGGGTAACCGTGAATTCAGCCATTCCTGAAGGATTTGTTGAAGTTGAAGGCGGAACGATAGAAGGAAAATCAAACGGAGCAAAGAATTTCCCCGGCGTATTCGTAAAAGGGCGCACCGTAACGCTTAGCGATTTTTACATGTGCAAATGGGAAGTTACCCGAGAAGAATACAGGGAAGTGATGGAAGGGCAGAAAGTGACAGTAAACGGAGTAGAATACGAACTCTGTGCCGAACCTTCCAGCTACATTCCAAACCCTGACTATGACCACGAAGACGAAAGCATCTATCCTCCGAAATACGACCCGACCGAACCTACGTGGACAGGCGAAACACTCGATCCGGATGGAAATTACGGAAATTTCGACAACCGAGAAAAGAGCCAGATGTGCAGGGAACAGGGAAAATATCCTGTAGAAAGCGTTTCATGGTTTGATGCGGTCTATTACTGCAATCTGCGCAGCATAAAGGAAGGTCTGACCCCGGCATATTCAATAAAGATAAATTCCATGTGGACTGTAGAAAAAGGCTCAAAAGAAGATGTTACAAAAATCGTAAAAATTCCTCATATTCTTGATGCAGACGTTGAGTTTATACAAGGCACTGACGGTTACCGTCTTCCAACAGAAGCAGAATGGGAATATGCAGCCCGTGGCGGAGATCCGTCAAAACCGGCGTGGGACTACCTTTTCAGCGGTTCAAAATGTGCGTTCGACCGTACATATACTGCGGGAGACAATTCCGGCATGGACAGCGTAGGCTGGTACGAATGTAACAATGACGTTCCATACAAGGGCTACGTAGACACAGAACGCCCGAGACTCGGACCTCACGAAACATGCAGAAAAGCGCCGAACCGGCTCGGACTTTACGACATGAGCGGAAACGTCGCAGAATGGTGCTGGGACAAATACTACGTTCAGTATTACGAAATGGAAATGCCGGCAGAAACCGTAACAGACCCGACAGGTTCAGATTTCGGCGGAATGAGGATACTCCGTGGCGGCAGTTTTGTAAAAGACGCAGTAGAATCGTCAGTCTGCTACCACAACATGAACAGACCGGGTGGCATGAGCCCAGACTGGGGCTTCCGCGTAGTCCGCTCAGCACTGTAAAGGCTGGTTACTTGTGTCACAGTTATCTAGATACTTGTGACACAACTTCCTAGATAGTTGCGACACACTTACCTAGGTACTTGCGACGCAACTTCCTACGTAGTTGTGACACACTTACCTAGGTACTTGCGACGCAACTTCCTACGTAGTTGTGACACACTTACCTAGGTACTTGCGACGCAACTTCCTACGTAGTTGTGACACACTTACCTAGGTACTTGCGACGCAACTTCCTACGTAGTTGTGACACACTTACCTAGGTACTTGCGACGCAACTTCCTACGTAGTT
Organism: Anaerovoracaceae bacterium; assembly: GCA_963649855.1. Lineage (GTDB taxonomy): Bacteria > Spirochaetota > Spirochaetia > Treponematales > Treponemataceae > Treponema_D. The sequence goes on along the minus strand of CAVJKK010000165.1, from coordinate 390 downwards.
GTGACACACTTACCTAGGTACTTGCGACGCAACTAGCCCGGTAAATACGGCAAAAAAAACTCCGCCCGCACACAACGCACAGACGGAGTTTTTTTTAACTTAAGAAAATTTTACCAGGTATATCTGATGGAAACTTTTCCAACAGGTTCAAGAGTATCTCTTCTGAGTAAGTCAGCACTTTTTACATTATAGGATTGAGTGTAGTTATCGTTACGCATAAAATAGCCTTTCCAGACAGACTTCATTACAGGCTGCACTGTATAAACGATTAAAAACACAGGTTTTTCTTTATTCAGTTCTTCCGCTTTATCGGCAGGAACCTTAAATGTAACCTCGCTAGTAATACCAGAATACTCATTTAAACCATAATTACCATGCCCATCTTTACCA
>CAVJKK010000164.1:0-4233 GCA_963649855.1 Anaerovoracaceae bacterium | reverse complement strand
GTATGCGACAGTTCTGTCGCTCTGTTTGTGCCAGCCCCTCCCTACGCCTTTTTTTTATAACCTGCATAATACTCAAAAACTCGACATTCACGCTAATAAGTTTTATTTGCTTTTAAATACCGAAGTTTTTATACACAATGTCAAATAGCCGTAGCCAAAGTTCTGACACGAACGCATCTTGAGCTTGTCTCAATCATGCGGCTCGTGGCAGGTTTTTGGCGGGAGGCTATTTGAAGTCATTTGATAATTTGAACAAAAATTATACAGAACTGACCTAAAGCCTTTTTCAAGACAGTTTATTGCAAAAACTCGTATTCAAACTTATTTCGCATTTGCGTTCCTGCTGCGGTGATTGTAGTCTGCACCTGTGTTGTCCGGAGCGGCGTCAGTCAGTCTGAACAGGTCACCGATTTCAAATACACCGTTTGCAGTGCGCGGAATGCGGTTGAATGAACCGTCTGCGTTGTAGCCGTTTGCCCATTTTGAAATGTCACAGTCAGCGAAAATCACAGATTTATCCAGTTCTTTTCCTTCTGCATTGAGCGTTTTTGCACCGTTGAAGAAGTAGTTTGAATTAGAAGCAATGCGTTTTGCAAGGTCAGGATCGTTTGAAGCGTCAAAGTTGTCGCCTGCACCGCCGTTCACAGAAAGAACTCCGTCTGCCTGGAAAGTGCGCGGGTTAGAAGCAGCCTTGCCTTTTCCATAGAGTGAAACGTTGTAGTTTCCGCTGCCGAAAACCGTTACGCGGTCAAGAATCAGTGCCGGGTTTGAGTTGCATGTAACGCCGTTTACGCCGTTGCCCCATGAAATTGAGTTGCGGAGAATGTGTTTGATTGCAATTCCGTCACCACCGAGCTTAAAGCCGTTTCCGTCGCCGTTGCCGGTTCCGTCAAGTTTTGTTCCGTTTGCGTAAGTAATACAGTTGTCGATGAGGGCTGCACCGATTGCGCCTGTTTCTACCTTTGAGTAGAAGTCCCAGCCGTCGTCAACGTTGTGGTGTGCTACACAGTTGCGGAATACGTTGTTGTTTCCCGTCGTCAGTTTTGAAGCAAAACCGTCTGCGTTGTTCTGTGCCGGGTCAGAGTTTCCGAATGATTCACAGCCGTAGATAAGGTTGTCGTGTGGCCATTTGTCAAATGTTTCTGAAGAGCGTCCTGAAATCTGAATACCAGTATCGCCGTTCAGATAGGTGTCTACCATTCTGATTTCGTTGTAGTTTCCCGCAACCTGAAGGGCTTTTACGTCTCCAGGGGTACCCGTGATGTCAAAACCTTCGAGCGTCCAGTAGCTTCCGTAGAGGTTTACAGCCGTTACTTTTGCCTTTGATTTTGAGAAGTCGATTACAGGGCGTGCACCGCCTGCTTCTGCAACGAGGTATTTACGTGCCTTTGCAGTTCCGTCGTTTCCGCGTTCAATTTCGAGGCTCTTTCCAGGGTAGTAGGTTCCTGCCTTGAGGATGATTTTCTGTCCCGGCTGGCAGTATGCTACTGCTGAGTTCAGGTCGAGAGGATCTTCGCTTGTTCCCGTGCCGAATGCGTTTGCATTTGGAGAAACATAGAGCGTTGAACCCTTGTATGTCTTTGAAATGATTGAATGTGTGTAAGTTACAGGCTTGTAGTTCATTTCGTAGTCGTTGTCTTCAGCGTTGAACTGTGCGATGACCTTTTTAGGTGCCGGTCTCCAGTTGTCTTCAGGGTCGAACGTTACGAGAAGGTCTGTAAGGTCTTTGTTGATTTTGATTGTCTTCTTGTAATCTGCAAAAACCTTTCCTTCCGGAACTGTGATTTTGTCTCCCTTGATGAGGACTTTTCCGTCTGTAGTCTTTACGCTGATCGTTCCGTTTGCGTTTGTCGTAAATGCGAACGGATATTTCTGGTTGTACCACGTTGTAGGGCAGTCAACCGTTGTTGAAAGCGGAACTAACTCCGGCGGTTCTTCCTGTGCAGGAGGGTCTTTTTTCGGGTCTGTAATGTTGAGTACAACGTCTGAGAATGTTGCGTTACATCCGCGTGCTACGGCAAAACCGAGGTAGATGTGGTCTTTGTCGAGCTGGGTGAGCTTTACGTTCTCGTTGTCGTACATGATGTATTCTTCTTTTGTGTCTTCAGAAGGAATTTCGCGCTTGTAGATTGCGTGGTAGCCGGTGTTGTCTTTTTTGAGCGTTACGCGGTAAGTGTCGCCGGTTTTAACTGCATCTGAGCCCTGGTCATAAGAGAAGGCGTAAGCCTTGCTTGTTGCGCGTGATTTGATTCCTTCGTCGCCGAGTGCGATGATTTCATCTGTAAGTCCGCTTACGAAGCGTGCGCCGATTCCGTTCTTGATTTCCTTTTTAACGCCGTTGACGTGAGTCGTGAACTTGCGTGTGATGACGCCTGCCGAGTTGTTGTAGGCAATCATCAGCGGCTGACCTTCAACGCCGAGACGGTCGATTGCAAGAAGTCCGAAGCCTTCCTGTCCGTCTACCATCGGGTTGTGGTAGTCAACGTGAACTGTTGCCGTAAGTTCAAAGTTTTCTTTTTTCGGGTCGATTACTGTGTAGTAGAATGAGATTCCGTCAAAGTAGCTTTCAAACTTTCCGCCCTTTTCGATGATGTTTCCCGTATTTTCGTCATAAGTACATGAATAGAGGGTAACTTTCAGGTCGTTCGGGTCTAAGAGTTCGTAGCGGTTGCGTGAAGGATTTGTCGACGTTCCGAATTCTGTGAATGTCCACACTCTTTCTTTTTCTGCGCGTACGAGCTTGTGAACTGTTGAAGAAGCGACTCTTTCTGTGCCGCGTGTTGCATAGACGATGATGTCGCTGTAGTTGCCGGCTTTAAGTCCCTTGATTTCTGCAGAGAGTGAAGTTGTTTTCGGCAGTTCCTTTGCTTTTCCCGTTGAATCCGTGTAAGAAACGACATATCCGTCTGCTTCAACGACCGGATCCCAGGTTAAAGAGAGCGTGCTGTTACCGATGTTGAGGATGTTTACAGCTGGTTTTACGAGCGGAAGGCTGAAGTCAAAAGAAACTGATTCAGATGATTTTTTTTCTGCTTCGTTGTTGCGCTGCGTGTAAACAGTGAACGTGTATTTTCCGGAAAATTCCGGAGTGAATTCTGAATGTTTTGCAGCTTTGCGGGCTTTGCCGAATGTGTTTACTACAGGTTTTCCGAAAGGTCCCTGCATTTCAACGTAGCCTTTGTCAGCCGTCTTTGTGTCTGTCGGAGCGTCGAACTTTACGGAAATTTCGTTCGGATTTCCTTCAGAAAGTTCTACCGACGTGATTTTCGGGGATGCAACTCCTGACCATTCCGGACGTGACTGTGCAAATCCTGAAAAGGCAAGCGCTGCAATGATTCCCAGCGAAATGAACTTTTTCATTTTTATCTCCTATTGATAAATATTAAGCCTGCAATGCAAACTCTAAAAATGACCATAAATAAAAAACGCAGACCTCCCCGTTTTTTAAGAAAGTCTGCGTGTTTAAGTGCAAGGCGGTTAATTATTTGCCTACGTTGATTTTGTAAACGTTGATGCCTGATTTTTTAGAATAGATTGTGTATGTTCCGTCTACAGTTACCTTTACAGAGCCTTCAGAAGCCGGTGTGCCTGCTTCTCCGTCAACGTCCATTGCAAGTTCCTTTACAGTTTTTCCGTCCGGACCAATAACAACAATCTGGCGCATGTCAGACTTAGAAGTTGAGTTGCCCCATACGGTGATTGTTTCGCCTGCTTTTGCAGGGAAAGAAACTGAACGGTATGCTGCGTTGCCGCTGCCCTGAAGCTGAAGAGCCATGTTGAATTCGTCACCGTTTGCAGCCTTGTGCATCGGTTTTTTAGAAATGTTCATATATTTTTCAGCATTTGCGTGAAGAACGAATCCGTCTTCAAGAGCCTGATCCTCTGTAATCGTACCTTTGTCGAGATCTTCTGCGCTAAAATAGCCTTCTGCGAATGCTACTGTAGAAAGCATAAGACATGCTGTAAGAAAACCAACTAACTTTTTCATTTGAAAAGCCTCCTTTAAGTTCTGGTGTTCATTTTGTAAAACATTAAAATTATTCTATGGATACAGATTGACCGGACAGAACGCCGTTTTTTCAATCGGTATCACTCTAATTATATGGAAAAAAGCAAAAAAATTAAGGGCAATATTTGAAAAAATGCGATATTCAGACGTTTTTTTTATGTTAAAAAACAGATAAAAAAAGCAATATTTTAAACAAAAAAGTATAAAATAAACCCAGCATTGCC
>CAVJKK010000163.1:0-4242 GCA_963649855.1 Anaerovoracaceae bacterium | reverse complement strand
AGGCGGGCAGGCGTTCCGATTATCACGGCAGGTTTTTCCTTTAAATTTTCAATCTGCCGTTTTACGGGCGCGCCTCCAATTAAAAGTACGGTTTTTATGTCCGAAATCATCTGCAGGGCAGCTTTTATCTGGCTTGCAAGTTCAAATGTCGGGGCGACAACCATGAGTTTTATGTCTTTTTTCGGGTTTTCTTCGTTTTCAATTTTTGTAAGCAGTGGAAGAAGGTAGGCGTAGGTTTTTCCCGTTCCAGTTTCACTCTGAAAAAGCAGGGATTTGCCTTCTGTAATCACCGGAATTGCCTTTGACTGAACGGCTGTCGGTTCCGTTATTTTATTTTCTTCGAGTTTTGAAATCAGTTTTCCGGAAATTTTAAGGGACGTGAATGTAATTTTTTCTGACATGGCGAAACTATAGCACGTTAAAAAAATGTTTGCTATAATCTGCCCGTTATGAAAATCGGAATTGACAGTTTTGGCTGCGGGCACGGTAAATCCGGCATCGGCTCCTATCTTTCTTCTTTGACCTCTCAGCTCCAGAATTCCGACGAGTGCGAATTTGAGGTTTTTGGCTCAGAAATTGACCGCTACACTTTCGGTGCAGAAAATGGTCTTTCCTATGCTTCCGTAAATCTTCCTGAAAATCCGCTTTTTGAAAATACCTGGCATTACACCGCCGCAAATCTTTTTGCAAAGAAACGCAAATACAACGCAGTTTTATATGCTGCCGGCGCGCGCTATCTTCCGCTTTTTTATACCGTTCCCGGAGTTGCCGTCGTTTATGACGTTCTTTCCGAACTGTATGAATCAAAAATTCTTGAAAACAAAACGATGCGGATTCTCGTCGGTCTGAAAAATGCTTCAAAAGTCATTGCCGCAAGTCATTTTATCCGCAAGGATTTAGTAAAACTCGGCGTTCCGGAAGAAAAAATCACCGTCATCTACAATGGAATCAACCACTCTGAGTTTTATCCACGTGAACTTTTTTCACAGAATCTTCTTGATATAAAACCGTTTGCAATCAAGCGACCGTACTTTATCTATCCGTCCCAGATTTCTTCTTCAACAAAAAAACACGTTGAACTTATTCAGGCATTTTCGATTTTCAAGGAAAAAACTCACCTTGAGCACAGGCTTGTTCTGACGGGAAGTGAAGGCGCGGCAATAGAAGACGTAAAAAAGGCTATAATCGATTCAAAATATCATCAGGACATTCTGGTTACGGGATTTTTTCCGCACGAAAGTTTTCCGCTTCTGTACACCTGCAGTGAAGGCTGTATTTTCCCGTCGGTAAATGAAGGGGTAGGGCTTCCGGTCTTAGAAGCGCTTGCTTCCGGAGTGCCTGTGGCGTGTTCCAATGCGGGTGCGCTGACGGAAGTTGCCGGTGAAAATGCAGTTTACTTCAACAGTGAGTACACGGAAAGCATCGCCTGGGCAATGGAAAAAATCGCCCTCGACAATGAATTGCGCCAGCGGTTAAAGAAAGGCGGACTTGAATGGACAAAACGCTTTAACTGGAGCAAAACTGCCGAAAAAACGATTGAAGTCTTAAAGGAAGTGTCTAAATAAAAAAAATCCGTTCGTTTTGAACGGATTTTTTTTTGATTATTCGTCGATTGCAACGCCGTGATGCTTTTTCTGGAAACGCTTGAGCATTGCTACTCCGTTGCGCTTGCCGTTGTAAACATAACCGCCGTCCCAGTATTCGAGGGCAGCAAAAAGTGCGTTACCGCCGTCCTGATCGTCTGATTTTTTTGTACGGAAAGAAACGTAATTTGCAAGTTCTTCAAAGTTGTGGCTCTGCAGACATTCAATACGTTTTCTGTTGAATTCGTTCCATTTTTCGAGATCTTTAAAGCCTTCGCCTTCATCTTTTACGATGATGTGTGCATGTGAAGGGCTGAAAGAATACCACACGCGGACTTTTTTGTTGATGTCGCAGCCGTTGCCGTGTTTTACTGCATTTTTAATTACTTCGGAAATCTGCTGTTCAAGAAGGTTGATTTCCTTGATTTCGAGAGGAGCCGACTGTACGATTAAAAGCGTAAAGTAACGGATCTGGCGGAAATCAGAAGGAAATTCTTTATAAAGCATATTTGTTGTGTCAAATAACGGGTCGTTGTCATCTGAGCGCAATTCTTTGTACTGTTCGTTCATAAAATTACTCCGGAAGGATTTTTTACCAAAAACTCTCCATGAAAAATTAAGTTTTTGATGACCGTTATTCGTTCACCATCAAGAGGGCTTCTTCAATGCTGTTTGCAATAGGGAAGTAACCCATGAGCTTTGTAAGTTCAATAACCTTTTTTACCGAACCGTGAATATTTGAAATGGCGAGCTTCAGGTTCATCTTTTTGATTGTTGAGCAGATGTAAATCAACGCACCGATTCCAGACGAGTCGATGTAGTCAACCTGTTCAAGATTGATGATGAAACTTTTTACATTCTTTTCGAGCATCTTCATGACTAACTCTTTCAGTTTATAAGAATTGTAAAGGTCCATTTCACCATTGACATCAATGATATAAACTTCGCCGTTTTTACGAATCTTCAGTTCCATAAGAAAAACTCCTTTTATCTACTGAATTTTAACTACCAGCAGCGTCTGATCATCGTGCATCACTTCAGAACCGACGAACTGCTTCATATCTGTTTTTACTGCATCAGCAATTTGTTTTCCTGATGCATTGCTGTTTGCTTTAATAACTTCTGCAAGGCGGTTCAGTGAATACTGTTTGCCGGAAGCATCCAGCGCTTCTACGAGACCGTCCGTATAGCCAATTATAATATCACCTTTTGAAACTGTAAACTGAATATCTTTGTAAGAAATTGTTTTTTCAACTCCAAGAGGCTCTGATGTCAGGGATTTACGTTCGAGCGTCTTTTTCTCTGCGCTGTAAACGAAAACCGGAGCGCGTCCCGCCGAAGAAAACTGAACGAGCTGTTTTGCCGCATTGTAATTGATGAGCGCAACCGAAGCAAAATGTTCAAAATTCGTTTCTCCGCAGATTTCGCGGTTTGCAAGGCTTAAGATTGTTCCAGCTGGCTGCGGCGTGTTTACGAGTAAACGGATCATTGAACGGAGCATCGACATTACGAGGAAAGAATTCGTTCCCTTTCCTGCAACGTCCATCAGAATAAAGGAAGTGCGGTCCTGTCTTACCGGAATTACATCGAAAGAGTCTGAACATACGCCTTCCGTGTGCTGCGTAAACGAACCGAAAGAAATTCCCGGCAGCGGCGGAAGTTTTTTTGGCAGGAGAACGTTCTGCATGTTTTCTGCAATCATGCTTTCCTTTGAAAGTTCCGTTTTTTCTGCTGTTTCCTGGAAATTTATCACTGATTTCAGTGCTGATTCTGCAAAACCTGAAAGCGTAAGCGCGTTTTCATATTCAGTCTGGGTAAATTCTTTTCCCGGATTTTTAGAAAGTGCGATAAGTCCGATGATGATTCCCTTGCCGCGCAGCTGGATCGGAATAAAAATAAAGCTTCCGAGTTTTAAGAAATCTTCCTTTCCGTTTTCCGTAATGCGCGGGTCTTCTTTCGGATTGTTGATGAGTTCCGGTTTGCCCGAAGATGCAATTTCACCGAAAATGTTGTCGCGGAGAGCGAATGAAGCAAATTTAAAGCTTGTTGAAACGCGGAGTTCCTTGCGGGGAAGATCCTGCGGAAGAGGGTACGGCGGCGGAAATTTGCCTTCAAATGACTTTACGTTGATTGAATCTTCAAAATCGTCAACCATGAGGATTATTCCACCGTCTGCATTCGTAACTTTCATGGTGGTCTTGTTTATCGTGTCCAGAAGGTTCTGCAACCCGTCTTTTTTACCGAATGAATCCGAAGCGAGAAGGTCAAAAGTGCGTCCTGCTTCAATTAAGTTGATTTCTTCTGGCTTTAATTCTTCAACTACAATTTGCGGTGCCCTTACTTCTTTAGTTTCTGCTTCCTTTTTTTCTTCGGCTTTAGGCTTTCCGAAGGCAAGCATTATGAGGTACGGAAGAAGAATTGCTGAAGCAAGAAGAATTAAGAGTACAAAATGCGTAATTCCCGGAGTGAGCGCCGTATAAACACAGTCCGCTGCAACGATTAAAAGCGCGAGAAATGAAAGGTAACTCACCTTTGCTGTTTTTCTTGTTTTAATGATTACGAGGAAAATAAAAAGAACGGCTGCTAAGATGGCAGTTCCGAAAAGAGGAATGTAAGCAATGGCGTCTGAGTTGAACAATTTTCTGCTCCAGTTCTAAAC
>CAVJKK010000162.1:0-4251 GCA_963649855.1 Anaerovoracaceae bacterium | reverse complement strand
GTATGTGAGGGCTGTATTATTGAACGGCTTTTCTTTTAAAACTTCGCCTGCAACATCGTAAACAGCCTGATAATTGTATTTTTTCCATTCGCGGGACAGATGCGTCAGGGAATTTCCGTTGTAAACATGAGAATCTACAAGACGACAGATAAAAAGGCTCAAAGCCGACAAGGCACAGACAGCAACAAAAAGTATCAGCAAATTTCTGAGTAAATTACCTTTTCTTCTGGCAGTTCCTTTCGGCAAAATATTGAATTTCATCTTTCCATCTGCAAAAATCAGGCAGTCCGTTCCTAAAAAACATAAAAAAACAGAAAAGAAAATAAGCCGGGTTCTGTCCTGTTCAGGAGAATTAAAAAATTCTGATGAACGCATAACCATCTATCCGAAACTTCTGTCTCCAGAAGCCTTTAGCAGTCTACCCGTGGCATATAAGCCGGAATCCCAAACCACTGCTTGACTTTGCTCCAGATGAGGTTTGTCATGCCACGACTGTTACCAGCCGTGCGGTGAGCCCTTACCTCGCCTTTGCACCCTTACCTGTTTCCAGGCGGTTTATTTTCTGTGACACTTTCTGTCAAAAAACGGGTTATGCAAGTAAATTACAACTGCCGTCTTCTGCCCTGTTATTACCAGGCATCTTTTCCGGTGGAGCCCGGACTTTCCTCACCGCCAGACTTTGTCATTAAAATCCGGCGGCACGGTTATATCTTTTCTGTATGATTTTAAAAGCAAAAAAACAGGAACCTGAAAATTCCTGCTTTATAAATACTGACTATTCTTCAAAAGTGATGGATTTTTCTTCTCCATCGTCCATTGAATCTTCGTCAACATCTTCTGATTCTTCGTCGTATTCATCACTGAATTCGTCGTCAAAATCAGCAAGTGTACCAGTTTCGTCCATTGAAAGGAAGTCTTCTGCTTCTTCACCTTCAGCAACTTCTTCATGGAAAAGAATACGGCTGCAATATGGACAGAAAAGGATTTTTTCCCCTTCATGAACTTCGTTTGCAAACTGTGCCGGAAGAATCATGTGACAACCCGTGCAGACACCGTTTTTAACGGCAACGATACCTTCACTGTTGCGCTGAATGATTCTCTGGAACTTATAAACGATTTCACTGTCGAGTCCCGGAGTGATTTCCTTTTCTTTTGCTTCCAGTTCTTTAATCTGGTTTTCGTATTCTTTTACTTCGCTGTCAAGTTTTGCCTTGTTTGAATTAAGGTCTGTTTCCTGAGCCTTAATCATTTCTTCGTCAAGGCGAAGTTTTTCATTGAGTTCTTCGCGCTGCTTTTCTTTTCTCTGAAGTTCACTGCGGATTCCAGATTCCTTTGCAGACGCTTCGTTAATCTGCTTTTCAAGTGCTTCATATTCACGGTGAGTCGAAATGCTGTCCATTCCTTTTTCACCTGCTTCCCTTGCTTTTTCTGCTTCGTCAAGTTCAAGCTGAAGCTGACCTACTTCGGCCTTTACGCTTTCATAAACTGCACTTGTTTCCAGAAATTCTTTTTGAAGACGAACGAGAAGTTCATCCTGTGTGGAAAGCTGTTTTGGAGAATCTTCAATTTTAGCCATAAGGCTGTATTTTTCTGCAAGAATATCCTGCAAAGCCTTGAGCTTATCAAAAACTTCTGTTACTGCCATTTAATATCCCCTAGGTAAATAGTCTGCCTATTATATAAAATTAACTTTTTTATGTCTATTAACGGCATCTCTGAAGCATTGCCACAGAGACGCCGCTGCATGTCTTAGTACAGATAGTCGCAAAGACCGATAGCCCTTCTCGGATGACGAAGCCGTCTTAATGCCTTTGCTTCAATCTGGCGGATTCGTTCGCGCGTAACGTTGAAGTAAAGTCCGACTTCCTCAAGCGTCAGGCTGTATCCGTCATCAAGTCCGAAGCGCATTTTCAGGACTTCCTGCTCCCTTGCCGGTAAAGTCGAAAGAACTTCACGCAGCTGATCCTGAAGCATTTTGTATGCCGTCTGGTTTGCCGGATTTTCAACTTCCTTGTCTTCAATGAAGTCTCCGAGCTGACTGTCTTCTTCTTCTCCAATCGGAGTTTCAAGGGAAATCGGTTCGCGGGCAACATTTTTAACCTGCTTTACGCGGGCAACCGGCCATCCGAGCTGCTGTGCAATTTCTTCATCGTTCGGTTCACGTCCCAGTTTCTGCATGAGCTGGCGACTTTCGCGGACAACTTTATTGATCTGTTCAATCATGTGAACTGGAACGCGGATTGTGCGCGCCTGATCTGATATTGAACGCGTAATTGCCTGACGAATCCACCATGTGGCATAAGTTGAAAATTTATATCCCTTGCGGTATTCAAATTTTTCAACAGCTTTAATCAGACCGATATTTCCTTCCTGAACGAGGTCAAAGAACTGAAGTCCACGGTTCGTATATTTTTTTGCAATCGAAACAACAAGACGCAGGTTTGCATTGATGAGCTTGTTTTTTGCCTTTTCCATCATGCGTTTTCCGCGTTCGATTTCCTTCGCTTTTGTAAGGATTTCTTCGACGCTGTTTTCAAAGTCGTATTCCATGCGGCGAAGTTTGCGGTCGATTTTCTGAATTTCCGTGTAAACATCGCGGATTTCGTCGCTTGACATTCCGAGTTCTTTTTCAAGTTTTAACGCCTCAGAATGAATTGCGAGTTTTCGTCCGAGACTGCGGAGTTCCGAAGGATTTGAAATTCTCAATTCCTTCATTTTCTTTTCCTGCTTGTGACGGAAATCTTCAATTTTTTCGGTAGCGTCTTCAAACTTTCCGCTGAATTTTTCGATTTCTTCAGACTGAATTTCGATTTTCTTTAATTCCGGGAGAATTTTTGCACTCAGTTCAACGAGCTGCGGATTCTGGAAAATTTCCGCTGACTGTTCTGCTTCAAAGAGCGTTTTTTTCAAAGCCATGTACTGCTTCATTTCCGGAAGAATCGGTTTTATCCATTCAGAATAACTGCTCTTGAGGCGGCGTTTTTCTGCCATCTCTTCGTTAATTTCCTTGCGGGCTTTTCCAGGCTCGTGAGGATCAATTCTCGTAAAGGCTTTCTGTGCAACGACGAAAAATTCCGGAATCATCATTCCTGAATCTTTTATGACTCCCTTGATGATGTTTTCTCCGTCTTCCATTTCTTTTGAATATTTTACTTCTTCTTCTGCAGTAAGAAGTTTTTCTTTTCCGATTTCGCGGAGATAAAGACGAATCGGGTCATCTACGCTGGAATCTTTATCGCTGTTTACGATGTGTTCTTCTTCGTCAGCACCTTCTTCTTCATCTTCAAGTGCTTCTTCTGCATCTTCTTCGTCTTCATCCAGAGTGTCTTCTTCCATTACCTGAATGTTGTTCTGAGTCAGAAGCTGCAGGACATCTTCCATTTTTGGAGAATTGACAAAATCCTGACCCAAGATTTCGTTAATTTCATCCCAGGAAATAATCTGCTTGTCTTTTGCATATTCAAGAAGTTTGATAACTACGGGATCGAGTTCCTGATCCATTTTGTGCCTCGTATAAAAATAGTCTTACTGCGTCAATTTTCAGGACTGTTCCTGTCTGGCGCTTTCGAGCTTATCGATATTCATTTTTTCCTTCATCAGGGCATTTAATTCCTGAAGCTGTTCGGAAGTTGTCGGATTATTCAGCGATTTGAGGCGCGAAAGTATGTATTCTTTCTGCCTTTTTAAATCCCTGCCTTTAATTATTTCAATGCTGTCTTTTACGATCTGCGCCGTATTATGCGAATATTCTCCAGACATTACCGAATCTGTAATAATCTGAACCAGTTTTGGATTGCTGCAATGTTCACAGATTGAACTAAAGGAAAGATTCTGCTGCTGATATAAGTCCTCCAGAATAACGAATAATTTTTTTGCTTCCTGAGATTCAAAAACATCTTCATTGAGTTCACGGCGCATCAGTTCAAACTGACTCGTATCGGCAATCACTGCAATCAAAGCCCTCAGTTCCATTCCTTTCGGAATATCAGAATCTTCGCTGCTCTGACTGTTTTCTGCCCGCTTTTCTAACCGCCTGCGTGCTTCATCCCGATTGTTATAATCTCTGAGAACAGCCTGATAAGAAAGATTTAATTTCTGACAGAGTTGTTCCAAGCATGATTCTTTCTGAATGTTCGTTTGAAGCGAATCTACATACTGGAAAAAAGCCATTGAAAACTGAGTTTTTCCGTCAGGTGTATCAACCCGATATTCATCCGCCAAATTTTCAAACAGATAATCACTATCTAATAT
>CAVJKK010000161.1:0-4258 GCA_963649855.1 Anaerovoracaceae bacterium | reverse complement strand
CCGGAAGAACTTGAAACAGCACAGTTCACGATTACGGCAAAGCCCGTTTTGAGCGATGAAGGATATTTTTCCCTCAACGTAAAGAAGCCTGAAGGCAAAACCGGCTCTTACAGCGTCTATATTGATGACGAACTCATTTTAACTGAGCCCGTAAAACTCGTATTGAAAAAAGGTGAACATCATCTGACCGTAACGGGCGAAGAATACAGAAACGAAATCAGAACTTTTATAGTTGAACAGGCAAAATCTGCAAAACTGAGCGTTGAACTGCGCGGAATTGAACCTTCAGTAAAGATTGTTTCTCCGCAGAATGCGTCCATTTATTTTGACGGAAAACTCCTTGAAAACGCAAAAGAACAATTCGTCATTGCGCCGGGAAGCCACAGCGTGAAATTCGTAATCGGTGACTATGAAATTACAAAAAACCTGAACGCGGTAAACGGCCGTTCCTACACAGTAAACTTAAACATCGACGCGTCAATTTCAGAAGAAGAATAATCTGGCGGAATTTGATTTTTTACAATTCATCGTCAGAAAAAAATCTCCAGAATCTGCAAAATTACAGAAAAAAAAATTAAAATTATTAAAGTTTTTCGTACTCTGAGACGATATTCATAATGTCGGGTATCAATTATCCCCTCCCACCCATTGAGCCCGACTGCCTGATGGGCATGGACCGGCTTTACGCCGGTCTTTTTTTTTGCCGTACAGAGAAAATCCGTTTAATTGACTAAGGCAAAGTATTTTCCTATTATACAAAGATATGAAAATTAAAAAGTCTACCTACGTGTTTGTTGCAGGGCTTTTTTTGTGTGCCGTTCTGTTCGGCGCAGGGCTCGGACTTGCACTCAGTAATACAAAATTCATCAAAGACAACGAACAGTTTACGGAATTTTCTACTTCCCTTCCGACAAAACTTCTTGATATCAACGGTGAACTCATCACGGAACTTGCATCCGAAGAAAAACGCGAAATCATCAGTATCCGCGATCTTCCGCAGTGCATGATTGACGCCCTCATTACGCGCGAAGACCGTCTTTTTTACAGTCATCACGGCTACTCGGTCAAGGCTCTCTTTCGTGCCGTTTTCGGAAAACTGACGGGAATGTCACTTGGCGGCGGTTCTACCCTCACCCAGCAGATTGCGGGAACTTTGTACTGCGACCGTACGGATATGTCCATCAGCAGAAAACTGAAGGAACTGTGGTGGGCAATCCAGATGGAACGGCGCTACACAAAGGACGAAATTCTTGAACTCTATCTGAATAAAATCTACTTTGGTGGCGGAACTTACGGTGTCAGTGCGGCTTCAAAATATTACTTCGGTCACGATGCTACGGAAATTACTCCGGCAGAGGCTGCAATCCTTGTAATTCAGCTTTCAAATCCTGCCTTTTACAATCCTTTTGAATACCCGAACCGCGCAATGGATCGTCAGAAAGACGTTCTGAACTCGATGATCAGCGCTGGCTACGTTTCTAAGGCTGAAGCAGACGAAAGTTTTGACGAATACTGGGCAAACTTTGACTACACGAGGACTTCAACAGCGGCTGTTTTCAATCACGACGACAATGCCCCGTGGTTTTCTGAATACGTACGGCGCGAACTTGGCAGCCTGATTTACGGCACTGAAGACATCTACACTTCAGGCTTTACGGTAAACACGACGCTGAACCTGAAAAATCAGGCGGTAGCACAGGACGTAATGGACCGCTACATCCGCTATGCAAACAGAACTTACCAGCGTTCAACCGGCGAGCGCACAAACCAGGCATTCTCCGTTTACACTCCGCTCACGGAACTTCTTGCACTTACGTTCAATCTGAACGGCTTAAAGGTGAGCGAACAGCGAAACGAAACGATTTCAAAGGCAGCGTACACAAACCAGCTCAACCCCGTAATGGACGTGATGTCCCTCATGTTCGGGATTGATTCCCTGAAACTTGGAATCGTAAACAAGGCAAACCAGCAGGCAAAAGTAAAGGTAAGCAAGACGACGATTGAAGGCACGATGATTGCCCTCGAAAACGACACCGGCTACATCACGTCGCTTGTAGGCGGAAGCAAATTTGACAGCGAAAACCAGTTTATCCGCGCAGTTCAGGCAAAATTACAGCCGGGATCTTCTTTTAAACCGCTTTATTACTCTGCTGCAATCGACAGCCACAACTTCACTCCGACGACTATAATTTCCGACACTCCTGTCGTTTTCTATACGGCAGACGGCAAACCATACATTCCGCAGAATTTCCGCGGAGAATGGAAAGGTGACGTTGAACTGTGGTATGCCCTTGCCCACTCCATGAACGTTCCTTCACTCAAGATTCTTGATGGAATCGGTTTTGAAGCAGGAATCAACCGCGCAATCGCACTTTTAGGAATTCCGAAAGATGAAATACCTTACCGCGGCTTTGTACCGGGCTATCCGATTGGTCTCGGCGTATGTTCAGTCCGCCCGATTGAACTTGCACGCGCCTATTCAACGTTTGCAAGCGGCGGAAAAGAAGTTACACCGATTGCAATCCGCTCTGTTGAAGACAAAAACGGAAACACAATCTTAAATCCTGAAAAAGAAATCAGAAAGGCTCAGCAGGCAAAGGGGACTGCATCTCAGGTCATCACACCGCAGAACGCTTACGTCATGACGCAGCTTTTGCAGAACACCGTAAAGTCGGGAACTCTTGCAGGTCCTTCTTCCAACGGAACAAAACTCCGCTACAAGGACGAAAACGGAAGACAGTATCAGATTCCGGCAGCCGGAAAAACGGGAACTACACAGAACTGGGCAGATGCGTGGGCAGTCGGCTTTACGCCTTACTACACGTCTGTTTTCTGGTTCGGATTTGACAAGCCGGGACAGTCGCTTGGTCTGCAGCTTACGGGTTCAACACTTTCGGGCTATGCATGGGCAGATTACATGAGGAAGATTCACACGGGGCTGCCGATGAAAGACTTTGCTAAGCCGGCAACCGGTGTAATAGAAGCAACAGTCTGCTCTGTAAGCGGCGGAATTCTTACCCCTGAATGTGGCAGCCACAAGGTTACGGCGTGGTATCTTGAAGGAACACAGCCGACAGAAGTCTGCACAGTTCATTCAGGTTCTAACCCGGGACGTTCAATCGGCATTTACCGCCTTGAAAAAGAACTTTACAAAGCAGGCTTTGCAGGCGAACTGATTATCCGCGACAACACAAAACTTTCATTCGATTTGAACAGAACAGGTCAGCAGAACGATTCCGGAGTATTCGATGCAAACCTTGCAGGAAATCATGAAGAACTCGACGAAAACGGATTTGCACCGTCATTCAACTATCTGATGGACTAGTCTAGCATAACGCCCGTTTCAGATTTTCTAGAACTGAAGCTGCCTTAAAAGTTCACCGTCAATCGTGTACAGACTGATTTTCACTTTTCCGTCCGTGCTTACCTCGATTACGCCGCAGGTTTTGCCGTCCTCGCATTTCGGAAGGCTGATTGAACCGGGATTAAAGTAAACCAGACCGCCGTTTTTTTCCAGTACAGTTACGTGAGTGTGCCCGCTTACGACGATTGTTTCTTCGGGAAGCCACGTTTCCAGTTTTTCGCGGGAATAAAGATGACCGTGATGGACGAAAAATCTTTTTCCGCCGTCAAAAATATTCGTGTACGCTGCAAGACACGGAAATTCAAGAACCATCTCATCGACTTCCGCATCGCAGTTTCCGCGCACGCATATAATCCGCTCTTTATTTTTATTCAGAAGTTCCGCAGTTTTTTTCGGATTCCAGCCTTCCGGCAGAGGATTGCGCGGTCCGTGATTCAGATAGTCCCCGCACAGCAAAAGATAATCCGCATCTTTTCCAAAATTATCCAGCACTTTTTCAAGGCTTTCTGCACTCCCGTGGATATCCGAAATTACGAGATATTTCATTTTCAGCCCGTTATTTTTTTATCTGCTTGTACTCGTTGTACGCAAGAATGAACGGACCTACGCCCTTTGCATCGTCCTGAACAACCGGCTCGCTCATGTAGTATTCAAAACTTCCGTCGCGGCGTGTGTCTTTTTCAGGACCAAGTCCTGCAACAAGGCAGATTCCGCCGAGGCTCAAGCGTCCTGAATCCGTGTTCAGATATTTGCTGCAGATTCCTTCAAATGCCTTTACGCCCGCATCCTGGAATTTTTTGTCTTCAAGAATACCCGTCCTGTAACCTTTTAAAAGCGAATAGGCAAAAATCGAAGAACCTGAAGTTTCAAGATAGTTTTTGCCCCTGCCCGCAA
>CAVJKK010000160.1:2771-4269 GCA_963649855.1 Anaerovoracaceae bacterium | reverse complement strand
GATTTTCATTTTTTGACTTTGAAAGATACCACGCAAGAAAAAGTATATAAATAATCTTGCAGAACTCAGACGGCTGAATTCCAAAACTTCCGAAACCAATCCATGAGCGTGCCCCGTTTACATATTTTCCGAACAGTTTTGTATAAATCAAAATGACGGCAAGAAAAGCATACAGATAAGGAACATATCTTGAAAGCCGGCGGTAATCAGTAAAAGTCATCGCCATCATCAGAACCAGACCGACTGCTGCCCAGACAATCTGCTTTACATATTCATTAGAAAGGAGAAAACCCTCAGAATTGATTCCCGATGAATAAATGAACATTATTCCCATGGAAACAAGAAGAACAACACAGGCAATCAAAAAAAAGTCCAATGCCTGTACGATTTTTACTTTCATTATGCCTACTCCTGTCTTGCCCTTGCTTTTACGAGATATTTAAATCCCAGAGTTTCAATTGCTTCATCAAATGTCTGATTTGCAAAAATTCCCTGAAAAATTATATTCGTACAATACGGAGCCCACCACTCCCAGTCGTTCACCGCTTCTACGACAACAACGACGACATACTGTTCTTCTACCGGTGCGTCAAAAGGTCCGTAAGCCGCCATCCATGAGTGCCAGTGATCTTTTTTTGCACCGTTGACTTCCGCAGTACCGGTTTTTCCTGCCAGCTGAAAACGCCTGTTGTTCATCGGATACTGGGCAGTTCCATCCGTAATCGTGTATCTTAAATCTTTCTGAACCTGCTTCCAGATTGAACTGTCGATATTTGATTCCTTGAGAATCTCGGGCTTTACTTCTTCAATTACGTCATTTGTTGCCGGATCGCGAACCTCTTTTAAAAGGTGAGGACGGTAGATTTTTCCGCTGTTGCAGACCATTGCAATCATATTTGCAACGTGCATCGGAGTGACCAGCGTATATCCCTGCCCGATAGACATATTCATCGTGTCGCCGCCTTTCCATGTTTCGTGGTAGCGTCTTTCTTTCCACTGGCTGGTAGGAACGAATCCCGTGGACTGCGCCGGCAAATCGATTCCAAGACTTTCTCCAAAACCGAATTCTTTTGAATAGCTTGCGATTTTGTCGACCCCGAGATTATCACGCCCTACAACCCAGAAATAAACGTCGCATGACTGGGCAAGTGCATTTTTCAAATCAAGATAGCCATGTCCCGGATATTTTATGTGGCAGGTAAAAGTCTGATTTCCGTAAACGATGCGGCCCGGACACTCAACTTTTTTTTCTGCCGGAATTGCGTTTTCGGCAAGAATTGCAGTCGTCATAATCGTTTTAAAAGTTGAAGCCGGAGGATAAACCGCATTTACGGTTCTGTTCAAAAGAGGATTATTCGGACTTGTTGCAAGCCTGGAATATTCAGCTGAAGCATCATCGGAATTAAAAAGATTCTGATCGTAAAACGGATAGCTGACCATTGCGATTACTTCGCCGTTTGACGGTTTTAAAACTACTGCAGCCCCTACTCTGTTTCCA
>CAVJKK010000160.1:0-2624 GCA_963649855.1 Anaerovoracaceae bacterium | reverse complement strand
AGGTTCAACTATTGGATCATCGGAAATAATGTGCCCGCGTGCATCAACGGTACGACTTTCCCGCCCGCTTTTTCCCTGAAGATAACGGTCATACTGCTTTTCAATTCCTGTTTTTCCGACGATTGAATTGGATTTGTATCCCTGGTTGTACATTACGTTGAATTCATCTTTTGTGATGTCGCCGACATAACCGATTACATGGCTGATTGAGCCCGTTTCAACATAGTTTCGCATCGGTTTTGAACGCCAGCTCACTCCCGGCAGATCCGTAATGTTTTCCGCAATATTTGAAATTACAGAAAAAGGTACGTTCACGCGGATTTCAATCGCCGTAAATGAAGAGCGCATTCTCGGAGCAACTTTTTTATCGATGTAATTTTTTGAAATTCCCAGATAAGATGCAAGTTTTGAAACGACGGTATCATAATATCCTGAAGGAATTTCGCCCGGTGTCAGGTCAACGGCAAAGGAATCTGTATTGATGACGAGCGGAAGGGATGCATTTCTGTCAAAAATCTCCCCGCGGTTTGCAGGAATCGCCCTTACCTGACTTGAAATCGTTTTTGAACGCTGACGATACGACTGCCCGTTTACGACCTGGAGCGTAAAAAGTTTTACGCTGTAGATTAAAAAAGTTGCAACCAGAACAAACAGAAGGATGATTACCCTGAGATTTTTCCTGAGTGCCGCCGAAGTTCTTTCATATTCCGAAAAAAAGTCATTGTTGTAACCAGTCATTACTGAACCTTTTCCGGGTCAAGAAGAATCCCGCTTTTAAAAATATCCAGAAATTTAAAGATCAGAGGAGTCAGAATTGAATTAAAAAGAAGTTCAAATCCAAATGAGGAAGAAAACAACCTGTAAGAAACATCCACATTCGGATAAAAAACAAAGACAAGCCAGAGGATAAATGCTTTAAAAAGAGTTGCAAGTGCTCCGAGAAGAACAGGAAAGAAAATTCCGCTCACGTTGAGGCTTTTACTGAAAATTCCCGCAACATAGCCGAAAACCGTGCGCACAAGGCAGTTTAAGCCGAAGGGAACAGCCGTAAAAAAATCAAGAATAAGTCCGCTTACAAAACCAGATGAAACGCCGAAAAGACGGCCGTTGTTAAGGCTGAAGTAAAGCGAAACGATCAGCAGAAAGTCCGGAACGGCAGGCAAAACAACGATATTTGAAACCATTGCCGTTTCAAAAAGTGCAAAACCTAAAAAAAAGAGGCAGGAAAAAATAAAAGCTTTCACCGTCAGTTGCCTCCCTTGTATGAAGAATTTTTTTCTTTCAAATCCGTAACGATGACATTTTCGAGGCGTGAAAAATCAATTACAGGCGTTACTTCAATATTAAGTGAAGAATCGTATTCAACGACCGTAATGTCGGAAATCGTTCCGACAGGAATGTCCGCAGAATAATTTTCATTTTCCCCTGACGTTACGATAATATCCCCGAAATTAAGTTCTGATAGAACCCGCTTTTTGATGTATTTCATCTGCAACGGCGCAGAAACGTTTCCGCTTCCAAAAACAAGCCCGATATCCCGCGTATTTTGAATTCTTGAAGAAATCGAACACTTTGTGTCATAAACCGGCATTACAAGACTCGTTGCAAATCCTACGGTAACAACTTTTCCGACAAGCCCCACGGTTCCGTTCTGAACTGCAACAACAGGCATTCCTTTTTTTATACCGTGATGGCTTCCCTTGTTTATCGTGAGTCCGGAATAGAGATTGTCCGGATTTCTGCCGATTATAGTCGCCGGGAAATTTTTCTGCTCAATTTCTGTAGAAAATCCAAGCTGTTCCTTCAACCGCTCATTTTCCTTACGAATCTCCGTGTTGTTCCGCTGAAGGAATTCATAGTTCTTGAGTTTTTCTCTTAATTCCTGATTTTCGGCACGCAGATCCTTTAATTCGGAAACAGCCGTAAAAATGCCGGTAATTCCGTCCGTAACCGAAAAAACTGCTTTCTGTAGGGACGTCACAACCGTAAAACCTGCTTTCTGGAAATTGATTACGAAACCACCACCACTGAAAGCAAGCATTACGCCTGAAAAAAAGAGTAAAATCACAAAAACTAATTCTGAAAATGAAAAAGAAAATGAACGGCGGGCCATTTATTCTTAGTCGTTAATGTTGTTCAAAAATCTGCGGCCTGTCGACATATCCCTGAAAAGATCAAATGCCTGACCTGCACCCAAAGCTACACATTCAAGAGGATTTTCAACAAGAATTACAGGAACGCCGGTTTCCTTTGAAATTAGTTTCGGCAGACCTTTCAGCATACTTCCGCCGCCAGTCATTACTATTCCGCGTTCAATGATGTCCGCTGCAAGTTCCGGAGGTGTTGTACCCAAAGTATGTTTTACGACTTCAACTACTTTCTGAACTGGCTCTTTTAAGGATTCACGAATTTCAAGGGAGTCAATTTCAAGACGGCGCGGAAGTCCTGTAATTGCGTCCGTTCCGCGGATTTCCATCTTTTCATTTGCTCCGCCGTCAAGTTCAGCGTTACCAATCTGGATTTTGATTTTTTCTGCAAACTGCTGCCCGATTTTCAGATTTGAAACCTGAAGGATGTGCTTCACGATTGCTTCATCAAATTTGTCTCCGCCGACACGGATGGAA
>CAVJKK010000159.1:0-4279 GCA_963649855.1 Anaerovoracaceae bacterium | reverse complement strand
ATCTTTTTCGTGGCTCAAAGACAGCTGAATGTTCAGGTTCTGCCCTGCCCGTTCTGCGAGGATTTTTTTCGTTGCTTCCCCGAATTCAAAATGCGGCTTACCTTTCTCATCTTTGGCAACGTAAAAATCGCTGAGCCTTAAGCCAGCAAAACCCGTTCCAAGTGCTTTCGCAAATGCTTCCTTTGCGGCAAAACGTGCAGCGTAATGACAGCAGGCACTCTGGCAGTGTTTTTTCATGTCGCCTTCAAACTGTTCTCTTTCGTTAAAAAAACGCAGGAACATTTCAGGGTTTTCCACCCATTTTTTAAATCTGCGGACGTCTGTAATGTCTGTTCCGATTCCAAAAATCATTGTCCGTCCGTTGCATCCGCAGTGTGTTCAAGTTCAATATGCTCTGTTTCCGAAGCGAGGATGTCTTTATCGCCGATTTTTTCCTCAAGTTCATCAATCACGGCAACATTGCGAACGTCAACCGTAATTTTTGCAGGAGAAAAGCCCTTTACTTCAAACTTGTCGGAAACCTGACATTTTACGGGAAGTTCATACGTTCCAGGCTCTTCAATCGATTCACAGTTTACATAGAGCGTCTGGGCGGAAGGAGAAAAACCTTCAAGGTCAACGAGATTTCCCTTCAGCTGAATGGTTCCTGAAATATTTTTCGGATAAACTTCCAGAGAATTTTTAAGTGAAACAAAACCGACAGACGCAACCTTGAACTCTTTTTCAGCCCCGACCGGCACGATTTCCACTGTAACCGTCAGTTTCTGTCTGGAATCCAGCTTTAAATATGCCCCCGGACTTTCAGGCGAAACTTCCTGCTCAAGGCTCACAGTAGCATTTTTTACGGAAACAGCCTTTGTCTGAAGCCGCGTGCAGTTTTCAACCATAGAGCGCGGACCTGTAAGTTCAATCGTGTCAGGCTTTACGACGATGCTCTTGATTTCGTAGCCGTGTGCGGGTTCTCCGTTTATAAGCGGCTTTACAGGCACAAATGAAGTAATTTTTTCTTCTACGCGAAGGTTTACTTCCTGCGGTGAAACGGTCACTTCGAGGGTGTCCAGCAGCATTGCCTGCTGCGGAAGATCAACCAGAACAGGCAGGCGGTAAGTTCCGTCTTTTGAAAGAAAATCGAGGTCGAGGTAGGCGGAAAAATCATCCTTTTTTATTGAAGCGATGTCTTCCGTCTTTCCTTTCAGGCTGATTTTTACGGTGGAAGGATATGCACCCGCTGCAACGATTCCCGAATTTGCGTGAATCTTAAGAGGAACAGTAAAGCTTTTTGAATCCTGCATTGAAAGCGTATAGAAAATGTAGATGCAGATTGCAAGCAGAACGCACGCAGCCTTTACGGGCCAGTTGTCCGTGATTTTATCAATAAAGTCCTTTATTTTCATCGATTGTGTCCTCAATTGTTTTCTGGGCAGGGGTCATGTCGAGCAGTTTTTCAAGCTGTTTTGTAAGCTGGTTCGGGTTCAGGTCATAATGAAGCTGGCTGTCATAGGCAAGGGAAACTGCCCCCGATTCTTCGGAAACTACGAGAATTACGGCATCGCTGATTTCGCTCATTCCAAGTGCAGCGCGGTGTCTCGTTCCGAAAGTCTTCTTGATGTCGTACTGTTCGCTTAAAGGCAGAAAACAGCCCGCCGCAATGATTTTTCCGTTCTGTACGACACAGGCAGCATCGTGCAACGGAGTGTCGTGTCCGAAAATCGTAACTAAAAGCGCACTTGAAAGGTCTGCGTCGAGGCGGGTTCCCGTTTCAATGATGTCGTCAATTTTTGTGTGACGCGTAAAAACTACGAGCATGCCACGCTTCATTTTTGAAAGCATTTCTGCGGCAATGATTACTGTATCAACGTAAGTGTGCTTTGAGCGGTTGCCGAAGGTGAACCACTGGCTCTGTCCGAGCTTTAAGAAAACCTTTCTGAGTTCCGGCTGAAAGACAATCGCAAAACAGATTACGATTCCCGGAGCAAGTTTCTGTAAAATCCACAGCAGCATTGAAAGGTGAAGGAGAAGTGCCACAGCGTAAGCCATTGCAACCACAAGGGCAGCCTTTATGATCTGCAGCGCATTCGTACGGACGATGATTTCGTACGCCTTATAGAGGATAAAAGCCATTATGCCGATGTCAATGAGAGGTCTTATAAAATTATAAACCTGAAGCAGATTTTCAAACGCATTCACTTTTTTCAGTCCCTTCTATTTTTCAATTCCGTCCAGCACGGCAAGGCAGTCCGCAGTTTCCTTTACGTCGTGAACCCTTACGGCAAACGCACCGTTCATCACGGCAAGAAGATTTGCAGCAAGAGTTCCGCACATTCTGTCCTGAACATCGCGCCCTGTAAGCTGTCCGATTACGGTTTTGCGGGAAAGCGCCATCAGAACCGGATATTTTCCGTGACCAAGCTGACCGCATTTTTTTATGAGCGTGCAGTTGTCCGCAGTATTTTTTCCGAATCCGATTCCAGGATCAAGAATTATCTTATCAGATTGAACGCCCTGATTCAAAGCATATTCAATCCTTTTTTGAAGATATGAATCAACTTCGCTGAAAACGTCCGTGTACCGGGTATCATTCTGCATCACGTCCGGAGTTGAACGCTTGTGCATCAGGATTACCGGGATTTTTGAAGAAGCACACAGCCCGGCAAGATTTTCGTCGTCTTCGAGGGCAGAAACGTCGTTTAAAATGTCTGCACCTTCATCGAGGCACGCCTTCATCACGGCTGATTTTCTTGTATCAATCGAAACGGGAATGTCTGAATGCCGCCTTATTTCCCTCAAAACGGGAACAAGTCGCGCAATCTGCTCTTCATCGTCGATGTATTTTGAACCCGGCCGGGTCGATTCAGCCCCAAGGTCAATCATGTCAGCACCGTCTTCAATCTGCTGCAGTGCAAGTTCCGCGCCGCCCCTGCTCTCTTTCCAGAAGGAATCTGGAGTTGTGTTCACGATTCCCATGATAAACGCTTTTTTTTCTGTTGTAATCGTTCTGTCTGCAAGCTTTAATGAAATCATTTTTCAAAAACCACCCTGTAAGCGCATCTTGCAAGACTTCTTGAATCAAGTCCGTTTTCTTCGCAAATCTGGGCACGAGTTCCCTGGGATAAGAATTTCTGCGGAAGCGCCTTAACGGCAGTTTTTGTAAATCCGCGCGAATGAAACAGCGCTTCGAGCCGTTCCCCCACTCCGCCGGTACAGACTCCGTCTTCTACAAAAATCACTGCATCGCGGTTTTTTGCATATTCAAATACGTGTTCAAAATCAATTTCCTTCAAAAAACGCAGAGAATAGATGTCCGCTTCAACGTTTTCTATCATGAGGCTTCTGCACGCCTGAATCACTTCCGAAAGCATTCCGCCTGTCGTCACAAAAAGCACGGATTTTGACTTTTTTCCCTCCGCTGTCCTTTTTTCTGCCGGCTCATCAAACTGAAGGCTTAAGGCAGGAGCAAATTCTTCGCATTTTATGAAGACACCGCGTCCTTTTTCGATTTTCTGCTCAAACGGCTTTAACTCTGTCGGGCACGTCGCCTTCGGATATCTGAGCACAACGGGAGATTTCTGTTCAACCGCCCACTCAAGGCAAAGTTTTAAGTCGCTGGCAGTTGCAGGAGAAAGAATCTGAAGGTTCGGAACAGTGCGCAAAAGTGCGATGTCAAACATTCCCTGATGCGTTTCTCCGTCACTTGGCACGATTCCAGCCCGGTCAAGACAGAAGATTACAGGAAACTCTGCAAGTGCAACGTCGTGGATTATCTGGTCAACCGCCCTCTGCATGAAAGTTGAATAAACCGCAACGACAGGAATCATTCCGCCGGCTGCAAGCCCTGAAGCAAAAGTTACGGCATGTTCTTCGGCAATTCCGACATCAAAAAAACGGTCGGGAAATTTTCTTGCAAAGGCGTCAAGTCCGGTTCCCTTTGCCATCGCCGCCGTAATCGCTGCAATTTTCGGATTTTTTTCTGCAAGTTCAATGAGCGTCTGGCTGAAACTTTCCGTAAAGCTCATCGTATCAAAATGTTCAACTTTGCCGTCGGAAATCAAAAACGGTCCGATTCCGTGGAAAGTTGCGGGGTCGTTTTCCGCCGGCGAATAGCCTTTTCCCTTTTTTGTAATGACGTGAACTACAACCGGACCTTTCAGTTTTTTTACGTCGTTAAAGACGTTTTCAAGTTCCTTTATGTTGTGTCCGTCGAGAGGTCCAACATATTCAAAGCCAAGATCCGTAAAGAGATTGTTGTTCAGAAGAAATCCTTTTAATGAACGCTTGAAGC
>CAVJKK010000158.1:0-4289 GCA_963649855.1 Anaerovoracaceae bacterium | reverse complement strand
CATTTTATTAATGGATGTGCTGTATTCTGCATGCGGACAATTATAGTTGTTTTTTGCTTCAGACGCTATTGCAAATTGCTACATATAAAAAAAACCGCCCTTGCGGGCGGCTCTTTATCTTACTCCGGCACGGAAATTACTTTCCTACCTTTGTAAGACCGGTTGTTTCGTATGCTACTACTGCTGACTTGAGTTCTTTTATAACGCCGTAGTTTGAATCTTCCGTTGCGTTGTCAAAAGTCCATGCGAAGTCCGGGTTATGGCGGCCTGCAAACTTGATTACGTTCGGGAGTGCTGTTGCCGGTTCTGTGAGTGAACCTTCTACAACGTGCAGATCTTCGCTTGTATCAAAGTTGTTGTATGTAGCGCCACCGGAAACTGCTTTTAATGTAGAAGGAACTGTGTCCGTTCTGTTGTCTACGATGTAGCAGTCGATGTCGTTGTCGCTTTCTGTCCAGCCTTCGTCTTTGTTTGTCATGTGCTGGAATTTAACGCCGTTGTATCCAATCTGGAAGTAAAGGTTATTGAAAGCCTTAATCCAGCCGCCTGTTTCACCGCTGAACGTTCCGTCGCCGGTTGCATCTGTTCCCTGTTTAGAAGACATCATCGGGTCGTGCGGGTTGCGGAAGATATTCTGTTCAACAAAGGCAGAAGCACCCATCGTTACGCCGACGCCGTATTTTGCGTTTCCGTCAAAATAGTTGTTGTAAATGTGTACAGTCTGAGTTCTGATTCTCGGATGGCGGCTGTCTGAATGGTCAAACCAGTTGTGGTGGTAAGTCAGTCTTGATTCTGAAGTTTCGCTCTTCATACCGCAGAGAGAACACTTACCGCTGTCCCAGAAGTGGTTGTAGCCGTAAGACTGTCCGCTTGATTTACCCTTAACGTCGAGAGAACCGTCGCCCTTTGCCTGGTCAGAGTCTCCGCCGGTTGAGCCGTAGAAAATATCAACGTTATGAACCCAGGTGTACTGGTTGTTCGTATCGAGGGAAATACCGTCGTCCATAAAGCACATGAGAGCGAGGTTTGCAACTTCTACCAGCTGTGAATCGCGGATGAGGAAGCCGAAGCCCCAGAGCGTAGCATCGTGTCCGACACCTTCGATTGTAATAGGAACATAGTTTTTAGAAGAATCAAAATTGTTCTTAATCTGCAGACCTTCTGAACTAGAATCGATTGCGTCAAGGTCGTCTTTAGAGAGTTTTCCGATTACGCGTACATCAATAGAAATATTGTCTTTTGAAGTCTTAAGGACAGCGCTTCTCAAAATGTTCTGCAGACCCGTATACGTTGTTGTTACGCCCTTTGAGTTCGTAATGTCGATGCTCACAGTCTTTGCAGTGTCTTTTGTAACGTAAACGACTTTTGCATTGTCCTTTAATGTTCCGTCAGCCTTGTAAGCACCCGGAATGACAGAACCGCTGAAGGCATAGCCTGAACGATCGTGGTTGAGGACAGTTACAGTTACTTCAGTTGAATTTGTTCCGTCGCTGATTGCGATTTTGTGTTCACCGGCAGCAAGTCCAAGAACGTCAACACGGCAGACATTTGAGTAAGTATTTGCAGTCCACGTTGTCTGACCGTCATTATAAGAGTTTTCGTTGTATTTGTATGTTGAATAGTGGCGAAGAAGTTCGGTGTCCACTTCAGTACCGTCGCAGGTAACAGTGTAAGTTTTTGAGCTGTCGTCTTCAAAGATAACGTAAGCAGAGTTGAGCCAGCCTTCAGCCTTCTTAACAGTTACAGCCGAACCGCTTACAGTTCCTTCTGTGTCTGCAGTAAGGTCAACTGTAACGTCTGTCGTTTCGTAAACTTCAGCATTTTCACTTGCCGTTTTTCCGCCGCTTGCACTGGCAGAAGTTGTCGTTGTCCATGCAGTCGGAGCGTAAACAGTTACAGAAGCAACGTTGAGTGAGCTTGAAGAATCTGAGTTTGTAATCGTAACGAGGATTGCGTCATTGTCAGCGTCGCCTTCAAAAACAGGTTCAAAAACAATGTCAGCATAATCACTGCCTGCACTTTCTTCTTTTGAATATGTAGAACCTGAAAGCGTAATGCTGCATGAACTTGCGCCGCTTGAACCGCACTTGGCATTTACAACGATTTTAGAAGTGTTTTTTGGTGCCTTGAATGTTAAAGTTCCCTTTCCTTTGCTGAGCTGGATATATTCGTTGCCCTTCTTGCCCTTGCCGTTGCTTACAGTTACATCGCCGAATGTTCCGCTAACGTCAGTAGAACTTGTTTCTTCCGTAAACGTGTAGTCTTTTGCAAGCCAGCTTAAAATCGTGTAAGAGCCGTCTTCGTTTTCTTCGCCCCTGGTAATGGTTTCGCTATCCGAGCCGGTAGTTGTGCTGGCTCTCTTGAGCGTAAAGCTGAGTTCTGTTGCTTCGTTCGCAGTAACCGTTCCTTCTGATTCGGCAGTATAAGTGTCCGTATCAAGAACTTCTTCGCCGTTCATGATTTTAATCGTTGCACCGAGCGTAAAAGTGTACGTTCCGGCAGGGATTGAAATTACAGCGGAGTCGAGAGCATCTTTTGTTGACCACGAGCCCGCACTCTTTGAAGTGCCGCCGTCTGCCTTGTACTTTAACGAAATGTTTGAATAGTCGTATGTGTAACTACTGTCTGCAGCAGAACGTGCAAAATCAAGAACGACAGTACCGGTGTCTGCCGTGTCTACAGCCGAGCAGCCGAAAGCCCCCAGCGCAAGCACTGCAGCCGCAGCCACAGAGGCAATTTTATTTATAATTCTAGAAAATCTTTTCATAATTTTTCCTTAAATGTTTAATTTTACGGGCGAAAGGGTTATTCAATGATAATCAACGCAATAGAACAGGTATCACCTTTAGTAATTGTGTCGGTTCCAGTTGAAGTAAATGACTGTGTATACGTTGTTAAAGCAGTTGTTTTTGAACTAAGTTTATATGTCTGTTCAGTGCCAGTACTGTCAGTTACCTTAAAACATTTTTGCTTTCCACTCGGTAAAGAACCAACAACTGTAATTGTCTGTCCCGCTGTCGCAGTTACAACAGCAGATGCATTTGAATCAAATTTAACAGTCTTGTATGTAACACCCTCGTATTCAATTGTAACAGCACCGTTAGCTTCTTTCGCATTGATAGAACCGGTTACTGTAACATAAGAATTATCAGTAATTACTTTTCCGGCAGAATCAACGAGTGCAATCACAGTTTTTACACCATACTTCGGGCAGCCTTCTGCTTTTGAACAATTTGCTGCAGCTGTTTCTGTTGCATAGTGTGCGCCACAGTTAGAACACTTCGGGAGTTCCGTCCAAACTGCCGTAAACGTTACGTCGCCTGTGATTGCGCTGTCTGTCGTTACGCCTTCAACGCTGCTTGTCCATGTGAGCGTGTAGTTTTCTTTTGTCCATGAAGGTACGCTTGCTTTTTCGCCTTCGTATACTTTCTGTGTTACTTCAGCATTTTCGCCGCCGTCTGCATCCTTGAATGTAACAGTGTAGTTTGTGTCTTCTGTCCATGTTGCCGTGAACGTTACGTCGCCTGTGATTGCGCTGTCTGTCGTTACGCCGTCAACGCTGCTTGTCCATGTGAGCGTGTAGTGGTCTTTTGTCCATGCAGGGATGTCGCCGGTTTCGATTGTTTCGCCAGAAGTTACGGTTACGGTTACGTCAGCGTTTTCGCCACCGTCTGCGTCCTTGAATGTTACTGTGTATGCTGTTGTCCATTTTGCCGTGAGCGTTACTGTTTTTGAAGTTTCGCCGTCTGCAACGCTCAGTTCGTCGTCAAAGTCGAATTCTTTTCCTTCTGAAGTGAGCCAGCTTAACGTAAAGCCTTCTTTTGTCCATTCAGGAGCGGTTACGGTTTTGCCCGATTTGATTACCTTTGTAACAGTTTCGTTTCCGTCCGTTACGTCTTCAGCTTCCGTAAAGATTACGGTTACGTGTGCGCTGCATGCGTCAAGGTCTGACTGTGAATAGTAAGTTGAACCGCAGGTTTCGCAAACGTAGTGAGTACAGCTTTCTGCTTCTGACTTTAATTCGTAAGTTTTGCCGCATTTTCCACATGAGACTGAGCCGTCAACGTTTACGGTAACCTTTACAGAACCTTCTTCTACAGTGGTTTCTGTATCAGTCTTTTCACTGTCAGTTGATGATGAATCGGTATCAGTCTTTCCGCTGTCAGTTGATGATGAGTCAGTGTCAGTCTTTTCACTGTCCGTTGATGATGAATCAGTGTCAGTCTTTTCACTGTCAGTTGATGACGAGTCAGTGTCAGTCTTTTCACTGTCCGTTGATGAGTCTGTAC
>CAVJKK010000157.1:0-4293 GCA_963649855.1 Anaerovoracaceae bacterium | reverse complement strand
GCTTACAAAACTTCAGCTGACAGGCAGACTTTCAGAAGAATCCACAGCCGGCGAACTTGAAACAATCGCAGAACGCATTGCAGAGGAAAGTCCGCAGGACAAAAAAGTAATCCGTGAACGCATGATTGCAGACCTCGGATTTTCCGTTGAAGGCGCAGACCTTAACCGCCCGCTCGCAGAGTTCGTAAAAGAAGCATACGGGCGCAAAACACCTTCGTGGCCGGTTTTCACGATGATTCAGGAGGCGTGCAACGCGTGCGAAAAATCACATCACTTTGTAACGGACGCGTGTCAGGCGTGTCTTGCCCGCCCGTGTCAGGTAAACTGCCCTAAACAGGCAATCACCGTTACGGATCGCGCAAGAATCGACCCGTCAAAATGCATCAACTGTTCGCTGTGTGCGCAAAACTGCCCTTATCACGCAATCATAAAGACTACAGTTCCGTGTGAAGACGCCTGCCCGGTCGGTGCAATCACAAAAGAAGCAGACGGACGCGAAAAAATCGACTTTGACAAATGCATTTTCTGCGGAAAATGCATGGCAAACTGCCCTTTCGGTGCAATGGTTCAGAAATCACAATTATTCGACGTAGTAAAGCACATGATGAACGGAAAACACATCGCAGCCCTCTATGCACCGGCAGTCGGAGCGCAGTACAAAGGCTTAAAGCCCGGACAGTTTGACGGCGCCCTTCTGGAAGCAGGATTTACGAAAGTGCTGGAAGTCGGAATCGGCGCAGACGTTACGGCAGACAATGAAGCCCGCGAATTTGAAGAAAGAATGGAACGCAGCGACAAAATAATGACGACGAGCTGCTGCCCGGCTTACGTGCGCGCGGTAAAAGTTCACATTCCGGAACTTGCAGACTGCGTTTCTGAAACTTTCTCCCCGATGATTTACACGGCACAGATTGCAAAGAAGGCAGATCCCGAATGCATTACGGTTTTCATAGGACCGTGTCTTGCAAAAAGGCGCGAAGGCTATGACAGCGAACTTGTTGACTATGTTCTTTCAGTTGATGAAGTAAATGCACTTTTCCTTGCAAAGGGAATCGATCCTGCAAAATCAGCTGCCGTTCCGGGCAAATACACGCCGACAGTTTCCGGGCGCAACTTTGCAAAAACAGGCGGCGTTGCAGAAAGCGTTCGCCTCCGCTTAAAGGACAAAAGCATCTTAAAGCCTCTCGTAATCAACGGACTGAACAAGGCGGAAGTAAAGATTCTTTCAAACTACGGAAAGATTGCAAAAGGACTCGTTCCTGCTCCTGACGGCTGCCCGAATTTAATTGAGGTAATGGCTTGCGAAGGAGGCTGTATTGCAGGTCCCGGCGTAATCACGAACCCGAAACTCGGGGCAGGACTTCTCACCCTCTACGCAAATGCAGGCTCAAAACCCGGAGAAGACGGAATTCCGTTAAAAGCCGATGTTGAAAAAATCATAGAGGCAGAAAAATGATGAAAAATCACGCGCTTTGTACGTCAATTTTTGCGCTTCTGCTCGCACTTGCGTCTGCCATGCCGGCTTTCTGTCAGAAACAGAAGGTGCGGGTGGCAGTACTCAACGGACCGTCGGCAATTCCATGCGCGTACTTAATTGAACACAAAGAAGACTTTCCGCTCGATTTGTCATTTACGAATTTTACATCGGCACAGACAGAACTTCCCTCGCTTTTGAAAGGCGAAGTTGACGTCGGTTTTCTTCCCCCGAATGCAGCTGCAAAAGTTTTCAATTCCGCAAAAGGGGCGGTTGTCTGCCTTGGAATTGCGGGGAATGGAAATCTCTTTCTGATTTCGACTGACAGGGCACAGACGGAGGATTTTTCGTTGAAATCACTCTGCGGAAAAACCGTTTACTGCGCAGGACAGGGAGCAACCCCGGAATACATGTTCCGCTTTCTGCTCGAAAGTGAAGACATCAAGGTAAATGAAAAAGACGGCGTTACGCTTGATTTTTCAATTCCGAACGCAAACCTTGCAGGTGCACTTGCTTCCGGAAAAATTGAATATGCACTCGTTCCCGAACCGTTCGCGACAGTCGCAGAAACAAAAAACAGCCGGGTTGTGCGCGCTCTGAACCTTCAGTCGCTGTACCGAAAAAAGACGGGCACGACCTACCCGATGACGCTTTTAGTCGCAAACGCAAGGTTTGTCCGCAATAATCCGGACGCAGTAAAGACATTTAAAGAACTTTACGCAAAATCCAGCCGGTGGACAGTAAACAACGCAGGGGAAGCCGGCACGCTCACAGAAAAAAACGGACTCGGACTTAAGGCACAGGTTGCAGAAAAAGCAATCAAAAATGCAGGCTTTACATGGAAGGACGCAAAACAGGCGCAGCCGGAAGTAGAACAGCTGCTCACAATTTTCATGAACGCGGCCTCAGAATCAACAGGCGGCAAACTCCCGGCTGAAGATTTCTATTACGAAAGGTGATTTTGATTTCCACAATCGTAGTGAGTACGAAAGGCTATTTGAATTTCTGTAATCGTACTCAGTACGAAAGTCGCTTTTTTAATTTTCTGCAATCGTACTCAGTACGAAAGCCGTTTCCTTGAGTTTTCTGCAATCGTACTCAGTACGAAAGCTGTTTTTTGAATTTTCTGCAATCGTACTCAGTACGCGCACGACGTCCTGTCGTGGTCCAAGAAATGCGCAGCATTTCTTGCGGGGACTTCAGTCTTTAGCGCCATCCGTGGCGCAGTTTTACATTGTGTTGGCGAAAGGCTATTTGAATTTAGTGTAAAAACTCGAATTTAAGGCGGGATATAATGTAAAATGTAAAAAGCCGGATTTTTTATGATGATGAAAAAACGTTTCTATAACTTGATTTCGATTTTATTCGTACTCGCGCTGTGGCAGTTTTCCGCTTTTCTTATCAAAAGTCCGCTCATTTTTCCGTCCTTCACGCGGGTTTTCTGCCGTTTAGTTCAGCTTTGCGGAAGTTCATCGTTCTGGTGCAGCGTGCTTTATTCTTCACTCCGCGTCTTTGCAGGATTTCTGATTGCCACAGCGGCGGGGCTTTTTGCAGGCACGCTCTGCGGACTTTTCCCCGCTGTCCGCTCTTTTCTTGAATTTCCGCTCGCACTTCTGCGGTCAGTTCCGGTAGTTTCGTTCATTCTTCTTGCGATTTTTGTCTTTAATTCAGGTTTCGTGCCGGTTTTCAGCACGGTTTTAATGGGTTTTCCGGTAATCACGACGGCAACCGCTTCTGCGTTCACTTTCAGCACGGAAGAACGCGACCTTTTTTTTATGGCAGAAGTCTTCCGCCTGACGCGCGCACAGAAAATCCGCTGTGTTTTTCTGCCGCACTTTGAACCGTTTTTTAAGAGCGGAGTTTTTTCGGTTTTCGGCATGTCGTGGAAAGTTACGGCAGCGGCAGAAGTTCTGTGCGTTCCGAAAAATGCGCTCGGTGCGTTCATGCAGAATGCGCAGGTTCACCTTGAAAGCGCAGACGTTCTTGCCTCGACGCTCGTTCTTGTCGTTCTTGCGTTTCTGTTTGAAAAAATGCTCGCCCTTGATCTGCTCTTTGCACGGCTGACAAGACTCCCGGAAAAATCACGGCAAAAGTCACTTCAAAAACCCAATCTTTCTCCCTGCTCCGTAATCCTGAAAAATCTTACGATAGAAAAAGGCGGGCGCACGCTTTTTGAAAATTTCAATTTTGAATTTGAAAGTCTGAGGACGACGGCAATTCTAGCCCCAAGCGGCAGCGGAAAGACGACGCTTTTGAATTACATCGCGTCCACGCAGAAAAGCGTTTCGTTTCTGTTTCAGGAACCGCGTCTTCTGCCTTCGCTCACGGTTTTTGAAAATGTCCTTCTTCCCTTAACGAACGTTTACGACAGACAGACAGCCGCCACCATTGCAGAAAAATATCTGGAGCTTACGAACCTTCTGCCGCGCAAAAATGAACTGTGCACGCACTTAAGCGGCGGAGAAAAACAGAGGGTTGCGATGGCGCGGGCATTTGCGTTTCCGTCGCAGATTCTGCTTTTAGACGAGGCTTTTCAGTCGCTGGACTTTGCATTGAAGCACGAACTTGAACTTACGCTGAAAAATCTTTTACAGCAGACGCCGCGCACGGCAATTTTAGTAACGCACGAAAAGGAAGAAGCGCAGGCACTCGCAGACAAGATCGTTGAACTTGCAGGAGAACCTCTGAAAATCAATGCAGAGGTTTTTAAATAGTTTTAACTTCGAGTTTTTGCAATAAATTCAAATAGCCTCTCGCCGGGAACCTGCCACGAGCCGCGTAATTGAGACAAGCTCAAGACGCGTTCGTGGACAGAACCC